>DGVL01000067.1 GCA_002394965.1 Lachnospira sp. UBA4285 | reverse complement strand
CGACTCATATATACTATCATCCGCGTCCGGACGTGTCAACAACTTTTTCAGACATTTCAGGCAACTTTTTCAGGCGCTTCATGCCTCCCGTCATCACCCTGCGAGTGTCTTTAAAAACGGATCCGAGGCATACAGCGCTTTAAGAAGCGGACTAGCCGTGACTGTCTGTACCATCGGAGAGTCCTCACCCTGTCCCAGCGTCACGGCCGAGAGTACAAGCCACACAATCAGAAGTGCCTCGAAGATTCCGGTGATTGCCCCCAGAACACGGTTCGCACCGCCAATCGCCCTGTTGCGCAGTCCCACCTGCAGCAGTGCATAAAGCAGGCGCATCAGCAGCCAGGTTATGAAAAAGAGCCCGATTCTCACAATGGAGGAGAACAGCGTATCAGTAAGAGCATCTGCGATCCCTGCAACGACAGTATCTCGGACAGAGGCTGCCGCCTGGCTGATGCCATTGATGACAGCCGCCGGCAGTGAGAGGGCCTCCCCGGACTCACCGGCAAGAGTTCCTTCCGTCCCTTCTGCCAGGACATCGCCGTCCCCGTCATCACCACCCTGCGCGCTTTCCGAAAGGGTTGAATACACAGACGAATTCATCGTCTGATAAAAGTCCGTTTTGTCTTTCAGGAAAGACTGCACCTGCCCACTGAAATGACTCGCGACAAAAAGACAGACGACCAGAGTGAGTACTGAGAACAGGATCTTAAGAAATCCTCTTGTCGCCCCGGAAATAATGCAGACCGCAAAGGTCAGCAGCACGATGCATGTCAGTATGTCCACAGGATCTCCTCATATTATCACCGCAGGCTGATTTTCTGTATATAGTTGGTTGTTATAAGAAAGCATCCGCCTCTTGCGCCCGTCGGAACGATGGCCGTGACCGGAAGCTGCGCGGTGATATCGGCAATCTTTCGTCCTCCGGCTGTATAAATCCGGAACGAGCTGTCATTGTTCATGTAAATTCTTCCGTGATCAAAGCTGAAATTCGTATAGCTCTGATCAATCGAAAAAGAGCAGAGCCTGGTTCCGGACAGATCATACACTTCGAGCCTGTACGCAGAATTCTCATCCTCGATGACAAGCCCGATCCGGTCTTCTCCGTAGAATGCCTTCTGTATCATTCCATCGATCTGCACCCGCTTTGCCTGGGACGGATAATCCCCCGCCGCATAGTAGGTGATCGAGTCTTCACTTATCGCTGCTGCACTGGTGTTGCCAAAAAAGTGAACATCTCCCACCAGTTTATCGTCAAAATTGTCAAAGCCACCGACAAGCCGCTTGTTTTCGCTCTGCCCGGTTTCCGCAAAATTATAGAACGCGACGTTGGCCGTCACAGAGTCTCCCGAGATGCAGGCGTAGGCAAGGGCAAGTTTCTGCGCGTTGTCGGAGATGGCGATGGCCAGAGGATAGCCCTCTCCGGTCAGAGTTGTCTTTACGGAATATACCTGGTTTCCCTCCGCGTCATAGAGATTCACGTAGTTGGCGGTACCGTCTCCAAGCGACGCCGCCACGAGTCCGCCTGCGCTCAGTTCGATCTGCGTGATGGTATACGCTGTCGTGATCTCCCGCAGGAATCCGGACTGATTAAAGACCAGGACCTGACTGCCCGTCATGTCTCCGATCGCAAAATAACCGTTGTTGATGCGGATTTCCGGATTATTCATGGAATACGGATAATTCCACAGCATCTCGCCGCTGCTCCCGAAGCAAGCCACCCCGTCGTTGGAATAGCGGACGAATCCTCCGCCATAGGCCACGAACCGGGAGGCGTCCGTGTCCTCGCGGCTGACGGACGCCTTTATCGAATAAGAATTGTAGCTTCTGTTGAACAGCCAGACGACAAGCAGAACGCAGATCAGAACAAGAATCAACCCGAGCCTCGCAAGTCTTGCCCGGACCTTCCTGCGGTGTCTGCGCAGCCTGCTGTTCATCTGCGATCTGTCATCATCTTCGCCCGGGTTACCCCGGCGGATATTGATGACCTTTCCGTTTCTGCCCTGCTGTTTGTCGTAATGTCCACTCATCCGGCGGCTTGCCTCTCTCACTTCTTTCTAGCCATATCCATCGCTTCGGCAATCGTCGTCAGGTTGTTGTCCGCCATGACCTTCCGGAGTGTCCCCAACTTGTCCAGGTCGGAAAAATCCGGGCCGAGATACGGCTCATAGTTCGTGGATATGTACAGTCTTTGCTGTTTGACTCTGTCCTCCAGCTCTGCCCCGGTCTTCTGACGCTGCTGCAGAGTGGACTTGAGAGAGTCGGTCTTTTTCTGATATCTTCCCTCGATTTCCGATATGATGTCAGGCTTGGTGTTTTTCTCAAAGTCATCCAGAGCCTGTTTCTGCTTTTCATTAATGCTCTGAATTTCGTCGTTGATCTGCCTGATCTTCTGATCAAATTCCTCCAGTCCGTATGCAGCCTCATCCGTGTCATTCCGAATGCCGCGCGTGATCTGCTTCATTTTCTTTTTGTTCGCGCGGATCTGCTTCTTCATCTGACGGGCTGACTCGATCACATCCAGATGAGTCAGAATTGCCTCTGTCCGAACCGAGCGGATGATCGTAAAGAAGACGATGGCCATCACAGTGTCATACAGGAGTGGAACCAGCGGTGAAACAGACGCCACCGGCAGCTTCTGAGGAAGAATGTACAGAAGTCCTACCGGAACGATCAGGAAAGCTGTCAGAAGAATGACTGCGTACAGAAGCTTCGGGCCGAACCCCTTCGCATAGCACAGCGCATAAAAGAATGTGCCGTCTGCGTAAGACGGGATGTCGTTTTCCGCGAACACTTCTTTTCTCTTTTTCTTCAGTCTGGCATTCTCATCTTTCAGGTGCTCTGTCTCATTCCGGATCCGGTCCCTGACGCCTGCCTGCTTGGACTTTTCACGGGCATCCGTCACTTCCTTCAGCTTCACCTTTTCCGAACTGATCGAGCGGTCAAACCCCATGCGGACCGCCGACTCGCCGTCCTTCACCTTTGTATTGATCTCGTCCTCTATCGTCTTCTCCGTCTCTGCGATTTTCTCCTCCAGATCGGAGATCTCCCGTCTAACCTGTTCCTGGCGCGTGACGCCGCCCTGATATTCCTTTATTTCCGCAATGATTTTGTCCAGATCATCTATCGACCCGTTCAGAATATTCTTTTCTGCCATATTCGTATTTCACCTCAACGTCAGAGGCAGCCCCTCTCACTTCCCGGCGCGGTAGAAATTGATGAGGCAGCCGTCCAGGATAATTTCTTTCTCGTCATCCGTGAGCGGATCCATGCCAAGCTCAATCTCCTTCATGCCCTTCGTGACGACAAATGCCCTGTAGAGCGCCTTTCCCAGCGCAAGATTTTTCCTGACATCCGGTATGAAGATATAATCCCCGTTGGCAAATGGCAGCTCGCCCCTGCCGATGAGCAGCGGCAGCATGCCCCAGTTGATCAAATTGCTGCGGTAGCGCTTCGTCGCATACTCATTGGCGATATTCGCCCAGCCGCCGAGAACTTTCTGACAGGAAGCCGCCTGTTCTCTGGCGGAACCGTCACCCGGCTTCACGGCGAAGATCGTGCTTCCAATTCCGATTTTGGAAATGTCCGTGCCAAACGCTTCCTTTATGGCTTTCAGAACATCGCCGGCTTCCGGGAGTGCTTTCACCGGATCCTCTCCGTTTTCTATCGCAAGCTCTGCTTTCTGCACTTCCTTGGCCCTGCCGACGTATGCCGGATCCTTTCTGGAAAGCGCAAACTCAGCCAGGCGAAGCGGATTAGAGCGGTACGATGAGGTTTCGCCCGACGGGATCAGCTCATCCGTCGTCGTGACGGGATCGTGAATCTCGGAGACAACTTTGATAAGAAGGTTCTCCGGCAGAGGTGCCATCTTCGGCCATGGCTTGATATTCGGGCCCTGGACCAGCTTCTGCCGGGGATCCGCGTGGCGATACCCGTCAAATACTCTGTTCTTGTAGATCGTGGCATCAAAATGATACACCGGTCCGGTGAATTCCGTATCCATGTCGGTCGCTGCAGTGAGTCTTCCCTTGCAGGCCGCCGTAGCTGCGATGGAGCGCGCATCCATAAGGGCTACCGAGGAGATCTGACCTTCCTGAACTTTGCTTCCCTCGCGGTTCGGGAAGTTTCGGGTCGAGTGGCGGATGGAGAAGCCGTTGTTGGCCGGCGTATCACCTGCGCCGAAGCACGGCCCGCAGAAGCATGTCTTGACAACCGCGCCCGCCTCGATCAGATCAGCCATTCTGCCATTTTTCACGAGTTCCATGTAGATCGGCATGCTGGCCGGATATACACTCAGCGTAAACTCGTCGTGGCCGACATTTTTTCCGCGCAGGATATCTGCTGCCGAGCAGATGTTCTCAAAGCCGCCGCCCGCGCATCCTGCAATGACGCCCTGATCGACGTACAGCTTTCCGTCCCGCACCTTGTCCTGCAGGGATACTCTGACCCTGCCTCCGAAGCTGACCTTCGCGTTTTCCTCTACCTCGTGCAGAATGTCGGCGAGATTGCTGTTGACCTCGTCGATCGTGTATGCGTTGCTCGGATGATACGGCATCGCGATCATCGGGCGTATCTCCGAGAGATCAACTGTCAGGATTCCGTCATAGTAAGCTGTCTCTCCCGGTGTGAGCTTCCGGTAAGCACCCCTGCGGCCATGCAGGGCATACCACTCCTCCGTCTTCTCATCGGTCTCCCAGATCGATGAGAGGCAGGTCGTCTCCGTTGTCATGACATCGACGCCGATACGAAAATCCATGCTCAGATTCTGAATGCCCGGGCCGACGAATTCCATCACTTTGTTCTTTACGAATCCATTTTTGAATACCGCCCGGATAATGGCCAGTGCCACATCCTGCGGGCCGACGCCGCGCACCGGACTGCCTGTCATGTAGATTCCGATAACTTTCGGACGCGGAATATCATACGTCTTCCCGAGAAGCTGTTTCACCAGTTCCGGGCCGCCTTCGCCCATCGCCATGGTGCCGAGCGCGCCATACCGGGTGTGACTGTCGGATCCCAGAATCATACAGCCTGTCTCGGCAAGCATCTCGCGGGCGTACTCATGAATGACGGCAACATGGGGCGGAACGTAGATCCCGCCGAATTTCTTCGCCGCCGAAAGACCGAACACGTGATCGTCCTCATTGATTGTGCCACCGACCGCGCACAGCGAGTTGTGACAGTTGGTGAGTACATAAGGCATCGGGAATTCCTTCAAGCCGGACGCAATTGCCGTCTGAATGATGCCGACATAGGTGATGTCGTGTGAGGTCATCTTGTCAAAGCGGATCTGAAGATGTTCCATCGAATCCGCTTTATTATGGCTCTTCAGTATGCCATAGGCCATCGTCTGCTGCAGGGCTTCCTCACGGCTGACGTCGCGTCCTGTTTCGCGGCGGATTGCGGCGGCAGCTTCCGGGCCGTCAGGGATCAGTTTCCGGCCGCCGATCAGATAGGTTCCCGTATCCTTACATGTAATCATTGGTGTCACCCTTTCTGCTGTCCGTCTTCCATAGCGCCAAGAATCGCAGCCTTCAGCTCCGCGATCTCATCCGCACTGACCTCATGCTGTTTCCAGGTCACCTGCACTTCGTCGTTCTTATACCGCGGTATCATATGAACGTGATAATGGAATACCGTCTGTCCGGCGGCGAGGCCGTTGTTCTGAACGACGTTGAGCCCCTCATATCCGAGCGCCTTGTTCATGGCCTTTGCGATCTTCACAGCCGTCTGCGCAACATGAGCAGCCGTCGCATCATCCAAATCATATATATTGTCGAAATGATTTTTCGGTATGATCAGCACATGCCCGCGGGTCGCCGGACCTGCGTCGAAAATAACCTTCAGGACGTCATCTTCATAAAGGGCATTGACGGGTATATCGCCATTGGCAAGTTTGCAGAAAATGCAGTCGTCTTTTTTCATCAGCTGTGCTCCTTTTTAAGTTACGAAAGCCTAAAGAAATACAGCTTAATAATAGTCCAAAAGCATAATCACCGCAACCCGCCATTTCACCCTGCTTCTCACCCCAGAATATGGACCGTCAGGCGCTCTCTCCCGAGTCCCAGCACATCGCCATCTTCAAGTTTCCTGTTCTCCCCGGCTCCCAGTCTCTTCCCGTTTACCGCTGTTCCATTGGTCGATCCCATGTCCGCCACCGCAATGTTTTCTCCGATGCGGAACAGTCTCAGATGACGTCGGCTGACCGTTCTGTCAGAAAGCCGCGCGTCGCAGACAGGGCTGGTTCCGACAATAAAAGGAAAGCTCTCTATTTCAAACACGCTGCCCGCGCCATCGTCCAGATAGATCCCCGGATTCCCGTCATCGCCTTCATTCCACGCAGCAGGAAGCGGGCTGGTTGCATCGTCAAACAGCGCCCGCTCGCTGTCCTCACCAGAAGATTCCCGGGGTATTCTCTCCGTTCTTTCCCCCGCATCATCCGTCCTGGCACTCCGACTGTTTTTCAGTTCTCCCTGAATCCCTTCTCTGTTCCCGGCTTCATCCGGGGATATCCGCTCAATCTTCAGCTTCTCGAGGTGGCCCGCTTTCACTTTCCGCGAAGTCCGGCCGGACGCTTTGGCCAGTGCGGCGGCAGAGACAGCAGACAGCGTGCAGACTGCAAGCAGAGCGAACGAATTTCTCTCAAACGGCAGAAAACCCGGATACATGAGCAGCCCGGCACTGCCAGCGGACAGGAGACCTGAGAACAGTGCCGCTATGACAAGCGGAATTTTCTTTGCATGCTGCTCTTCTGTTTTCCTTTCCCCCGGCTTCTCCGGGCCGTCGGAAGTGCCGCTTTTCCCGGTGGACTGCACCGGCATTTCCGGTTCCTGTCTTTGCTCCTGTGCGGCGCGCTCTTCCTGCCGCGCCCCGCAGATCCGGCTGCACGCGGCCGCATCAAACGTGCCTTTCAGAACATGGCTGTAGATATCATAGACCATCACCGTGTCATCCCTGTCCGCCGTGTGATCGAAATGCTGCAGGACGAATTCAAACAGTTTCCGAAGCTCTTCCGAATACAGATCCTCCGTCACGGACCTGTCCGGATCATACAGAAACCGAAAGCGGTCCAGAGCAGGTGTGGAATAGACATAATCCGGCACGACACGGGTCCGGTCAATATCCAGCAGGTATTCATTAAGCTGCCTGTCAAGTTCCGCCAGAGCCTGGCACAGCGTTACGACTGCTTCCGGTCCGAACTCCGTATCTCCTCCCAGAACGGCAAGGCTCCTGAGCCCCGTCACGTCATAATAATAGTAACTGGAACTGTCGACGGCCCGGACGGAGAATTCCAGCAGCGGTCCGATGGTGTTGTGGGAAAGCATCTGAAGCTGATAATTCTGTGATGCATCGGGCTCCTGCTCCGCCACAAGAAACTTTCTGTTGTTAAGCCGTTCAGTCGTGTACCCCATCGTCTTTCACCCCCGAAATCGTGTCTATCTGTCTTGAAATTGTATGCGCAAGCCGGATGAAATCAGCCGGTGAATGTGAAGAAAACTGCTCCGTCCGGCTGAATTCGTCATACGTCCTGACAGACGGAATCATCCAGGTGTCAGCCGCCTCAATCCTGACCCCCGCGCTCCTCCCGTCCTCTGTGATACTCACCTTCGCATCAGACAGCATCAGCGTGCTGCCATCTACCGCCTCCTCAATCCGCTGCTCCAGCGCGGCGCGTTCCCCGTCGTCTGCTCCTTCCCGCTCGATTATCAGGGCACCGCGCAGTCCGACGGACTCAGCCGCGACGTGATCATATGCGCGAATGTTCATCTTCAGGCAGACGAGAATGACAACGGTTGTCAGCGGAATCAGTACGGCACTTTCCACTGTGGCGGATGCCTTCAGCCGATCAAACCTGCATCGTGGCAAAACACAACACCTCCTGCAGCTACCGCGAGAAATGGTACAAACGGAACTTTAAGCGTTCGGAAGCTGTTTCCTTTCCGCACAATGCCGTAAATAGCAGCCAGCAAAGCCGCTGCCAGGAATATGAGCATTGTCCTTTCCAGGCCTTCCGAAAGGCCGATGGCCGCCAGCACCCAGATATCGCCGGCGCCGAATTTTCTTCGGTCCGGCAGTGTTAACAAAAATGATAAAAATGCCGGCAGCAGTCCGGAAAAAGCTGCCGGCAGCCGCAGAGTTCCCTGACAGATAGCTGTCAGAAGCAGCGCGGCATTCAACGCAAGGGTGAGACCGGCTGGTATGCTCCTGGTCCGCAGATCGCAGACCGAAAGGACCAGAAGACCGGTCATCAGAAAAATATGCTGTAAAACCATAGACCTCCCCCGCGTGAAAAACGATTTATAAGGCCGCACCAAAGCCGGAATCAGGCTCATTTTCCGCACTTGCTGCAGGGGCGGCGGTTGCCTGCCTCCGATGCAGGGATCTCCCGGACGTAACGCTCGATGGCCGGGCAGTCCGCGCGAGTGTGATACCGCTTCCCATACCGGGTGACATACAGCCTCTGCCCCGTCTGCACGCCTTCTCTTCCCGCACAGACTTCACACGGATGGTACTTGTGGCCGGACGCGCTGCGCATGGCGTCGACATCTTCCAGATCTGTCTCCTGCAGTGTGACCTCGATATAAGTACAGTTCCGGTCCAGATGATAGACCTCCCCGTTCTCGGTGATGTACACCGTTTCTTCCTCATTCTCATTTTCATACTCCCTGTCTTCCTTTTCCCCGGACTCTCCCAGCCAGGCGCTGGTCATGACCGTTTCTCTCACGATCAGGCTCTGACGAAATATGTCGTAAAACGGCAGTTTCACCTCGTAAACCGCGCGCAGGGTGATATCATTGTTCTCTTCAGCAATCTCGGAATTCAGAAGGAGAATGCCGGCCGTTCCGCCCACAATTCCGTGCCGGCCTCCGTAATCCGGCCCCAGCTGCCCAAGCAGAAGCACGCTGGCAGCTGCGACACTCAATTTATCCACCGCTTCCTCCTCACAGTCGCTGTCATCCGGTGAAGTGCCCAGTCGTTCTCCCGCCTTGCGGCATGCATACGCCGATTCCGCCAGTATTCTGGCGTCCTCGTACAGTGCCTGCCGCACCCTGAGCTTTACACCCGGGAGCAGAATCAGCTGGGTTATGAGCACACTGAAATACAGATAGAGCGGAAGTACCAGCGCTGCCTCTACGACAACACTTCCCGGAAGGCGTGGACATGCTCTTCTTCCAAGCCGTACTACGGAGCGGCCATTTGTTTTCACCAGCCGTCTGTCCTTTCTTTTTTTTACATTCCCTTCTTTCCGTGCCGCTGAAAAAGAGCATGTCCACACCCTCTGAAAGCTCTGCCATTTTTTATTCATAACTGTAAGCCACCGGGCAGGCGAACCTCCGTCCTGTCGGTTCCCAGATAAAGTTCGCCTCTCCCTCAAACGAAAACAGGAATCCGCTCATCCGGAAATCAGGTTCCCCCGCCATGATCATTCCGGACTCCATGGCTCCTATGGTCCGGAGGTATTTGGGGAGCAGCGGACAGGACATAAACAGGATCCGAAGACACCCGTCATAGGAAATCCCTCCGGGATCTTCTCTTCCGTCAGGAAGATCAAGCGCAAGAAGCTGTTCCAGAGAAGTGTTCCATCCTGCCTCCGTCTTGACGGCGCTTATCTTCTTTCCTTCAAAGAGAACCCGCAGATCCGTCAGAGCTTCTGCGTAGCTCCACACCGTGAGAATCAGAAGCTGCGCTGCCTTTACGACCGGATAACTCCCCGTGAATCCGGTCATCGCTGATGCCAGACTCATGGCCTCCTGCCGCCTGGAAGGGCTTGTCATCAGGCATCCGAAATTCATCCCCTGCCGGATCAGCATGAGCCTCGCGACGACACCTTCAAGATTTTCCGCGTCGCTACTTTTCCCGCACAGAATGTACTCCAGCGGATACGCGAGTTCTGTTCTGGGTTTCCCGCTGTTTTTATTAAGCGTGTCCGCATAGGAGTCGAAGTACAGGAACAGGTATTCATTGTAGAGAGCTTCATCAAAGATTCGGGAAGCCCACTCTCCGCCGGCCTTTGCGCTTGAATCGGCAGCGGCAGCCTCTCCGGCTCTTCCGGAAACATTAATCTTTGCCCTGCTGACCTCTCTTCCTTTCAAGACAAGCTCTGTCTGCCGGCTGCTCAGTGCCCTCAGGATCCTTCGAATGCCTTCCGTGCCACTTCCCGTCTGTGTGAAATCGACACCGGAGTAATCAAATACAAGACCGGAGTTGTCAAATTCACGACAGATTTCCTCCAGGGTGCCGGCAGCCAACTGCCAGTGCGCTGCTGAAGTCTCGTCTTCCGGCATTTGCATCTTCTCAAGTGTCTCCGAAACCCTCTTCAGCTGGGAGAGTCTGGTATCAAGTGCCGTTTCTGCCAGTGCGGTGTCAATCAGTCCCCGCTCATCTGCCACCTCCTGTGTCTGCCTGAGCGCCTGCTGTGCCGACTCGTATATGTCCGGGTCCATGAGGCTTTGGGACTGTGCAAGCATCTGTCCGGCCTGCGCGGCCTTTTCCAGAAAGTCTCTGTGCCGGTCATTCTCATCTTCTATGACCTGCAGGGCTTCCTGGGCAGCGCGGATTGCGCCGTCGACAGCCTCGCGCGCTCTTGTCCCGGCCAGACTGAAGGCGACCACATCGGCCTCCCCGGCATCAAATCCCGTTTCAGTCCCATCCTCCTTAAAAAGTGCCTCGCGCATCCGGCCGACCATATTCGGGATGCTCACATATCCGTCCGGCATGGAAGACACCGCCTCAAAGACCGCCGTGTGTTCAACGCCGACAGACGCCTGCGTGATTCTGCCCCCGACAGCCGTCTTTACACACGCTTCCCCTGTGGATACCGGCCTGCCGTTCACCCTCTGAATGCTGCCGCTGCCCGCCCGGATTCCCTCGATCAGAGGCAGAAGTTCCATCTGTTTTTCCTCCAGTTCCACAGCCGACTCCTCGGCTTCCCGGATCCCATGCATCACCTCGCCGGTCACCTCTGCCTTGCGATACATTTCCGTATTCTGCAAAGCCGCTGCAACAGCTTCGGAGAGCGCGCCGTCCTTCATATATGCCGTCACCTCCTCCCGGATCGCCAGGCCGCCTGCATCTGTCATATTCACCAGCCTTTCAAAGTTCACATCTTCCAGACTTACCTGGCTGTTCTCCTGCAGATTGCCGCGGATCACCCGCTCCACCTTTTTTTGCAGATGTCCGTCGTCCTTCAGGGCAAAAATCCCGTATGTCTCAAGCAGGCCTTCATGATATCCGGAAAGTCCGGCTTCCGAAGCCAGGCGGCAGGCCATATCCGCCTCCGCCCGCGCTCCGGAGTACACGGCTGCCTGCATCAGTCCGGCGATCAGGGAGATCGTCACCGTCATGACAAGAACCGTGTACACCAGTACCTGACCCGACAGGCAGTAATCCGTCCGGACGCGTGGTCGGCGCATCTTCATATCGACGATGCCTGGTTCTTCATGGATTCTGTCAGTGATTCCACCAGGTCATAGATACTGTCTTTGAAAAGGACTACCAGTCCGATCACGACAATGGTGATCAGAATGATCTCCACGGTTCCGACTCCTTCTTCATCTCTGTGGAACCTCTCCAGCGCCTTCTGCACAATTCCAATTACTGTCCACATACTTTCCTCTCTTTCCGGCATGTTACGCCTTTCCGTCTCCCATCCATCTCACACTGCAAATTCCATCAGCGCCGGGACCAGTATGATGGCCATCATGGCTCCCAGCATCAGCATCAGCGGCAGAATCAGCCGCGTAGCTGCCTCTTCACCTCTGCGCCGTGCCTGTCTTTTGCGCTCTTCAAAACTTCCGGACGCCTCCGCCTCCAGAATCCGGACCAGATGGCCGCTGCCTTTCCGCTGATTTTCCGCCAGGCAGTTTCCCAGCCTTCGGTATTCCCGCGTCCCGCACATCTGCCCGAATCGCACCCAGCTCTCCGTCTCGGGCGCACCAAGCTTCAGCGCCCGAACTGTCTGTGTGATTGCCTCATAGGCCGGTCTTTCTTCTGTGCGGCCCGCCTCCCGGTCGGAAGCATACCCCTGCGCGATCCGCTCAAAGGCTCTGCGGACCGTCATTCCAGCTCCGATAAACAGCGTGATCTTGAGCACCAGTTCCGAGTAATCCTCCCCGAGAAGGTCTCTGCGCATCTTTTCATCCTGCCTTTTTTTCTGCTGACAACGGGCGGGAAAGGCAGCGGCCACCGCACCGCCGATGACCAGAATGGCAGGTGAAGGTGTGCCTTTCTCTTTCTCTGTAAATGTCACCTTCCTCCCGGCAATTTCCTCCGGCAGTACGAGCTCATCCGCGCCTCTTGAGTCTTCCTCGGCGCCTTCCACCGCCTTCCTCACCTGTACCTGCCATTCCTTCTCCCCGCTGCGATCCGGTGCGCACACGGTAATACCGATTTTCTTCAGGCAGCTGATACTTCCGGCCTTGATCTGCGCGGTAAGTTCCACCGGTTCTGCCTCGCCGGCAGGCAGCGCGTCCGTATTTACTTTTCCCGCCGCATCGACGAGAGCCGGCCTTGACGAGCGCCAGGCAATGGAGACGAGTCCGTCTTCCGTCTGCGTGATGAGGCTCAGATTCTGTGACACGTGCTCCAGATCCGCATTGTCCCCGAGAATCTCTGCTCCAAGGCTTTCTGACACCTCCTGAGCCAGCGCAGCAGCCTCCCCGGCGGATAGTTCCCTGGGCCGCACCTGCACGCTGACCGGTGCGCTCGTTCCGTCTTCAGCCTGCGCCACAAGCTGCACAGTCCGCATATGCTCCTGCCTTTCAAGCCCGCTCACATTCCCGGCTCTCTTGTGCAGTACCGCCCAGTCTGCCGCAAACAGCAGGACTGTCACCGCTGCGGTCAGTATCGATTTCTTTACGGGATCCGGAAGTCTCCCGCATTTCCTTTCGCGCAGACTGTAAGATGCTCTCACATTGCCTCCTCTCTGCCCCGCTCATCCGATGCCGCTCTTCATCTCCTGCATCACACCCGGATATCCGATATCTTTCTTCCGAGCAGCGAGGCGGCAGTCATCACAGCCAGTGCGCCGCTCATCACAAGAAGTCCGGCCGGGCTGTCGTACAGGGGAGTGAGAAATCCAGGCATCGTGAGTCTCAGGTACAGAATCAAGGCAAATGGCATGCCGGACATAATCCGCTGCTCGAATTTTCTGCCGCTTAACACGGTTTCGATCTCCTGCTTCACTTCCTGCTGATCCGAGAGCAGGCGGACCGTGCCGGAGATGATCGCCACCAGGCTCCCGCCAAGCCGCTTCGCGCAGGAAAAGACCTCTGCGAAGTCCCGGACCGGTTCCGAGCCGCTGTCAGTGGCGAAATCCTGCAGCGCCGTCTCCAGCGGTATGCCGCGTCGGTATTTTCGCACGATGACTGCAAAGCTCACTGCCATGGCATCCTCTGCGCCGTACAGCAGGGACAGCTCTCTGTACCCGTCGGCAAATGCGCGCTCCGGCGATGCGCCGGCCGAAAGCGAGACAGCGACAGCCTGAATCCCGTCCCGGAATTTTCTCTCGTCCTGTTCTTTTCTCCTCCGGCGGCAGTCAGACGCCGCCTGCTGCACATACAGATACAGAAGCGGTATGCCGGCGATGAGCCCCGCCGGGCTGTCATAGAACAGCCATGCGGCCAGCGCGGCGGCGGCGCAGCCGCCCGCAAGGGCACCGGCGTACTCCCTACCCGTAATCTGTAATCCCCGCGGCGTGCATCTTTCCAGTCTGATGAAGCGGCTCCGTCGTCCTGACAAGTGTCCCATATACCTTTCCTCCCCTGATGCTCGTCTGATTAAAGCAGAACAGCTCGCCGAGCTGAATCACACCGTTCTTTACGCCCCGGACCTCTGATATTGACAGTACCCGGCGGCTCCCGTCCTGGAGACGTCCCAGATGTATGATCAGCTCCAGTGCCGACGCGATCTGCTGACGGACTGCCTCCATCGGCATGTTCTCCATTCCCATCAGACACATCGTCGCCAGGCGTTCCATCATATCGGGCGGCGAGTTGCCGTGGCCGCTCGACAGAGAACCAGCGTGGCCTGTGTTCATGGCCTGCAGCATGTCGATTGCCGCCTCATCCCGGACTTCCCCTACGATGATGCGGTCCGGCCGAAGCCGGAGGCTCGCGCGTATGAGATCGCGAATGGTGATGGCGCTCTTCCGGTCGGAAGTCGCATTCCTCCCCTCAAGACGCACCAGATTTTTTACAGTTTTCAGCTGAAGTTCCAGCGAGTCCTCGATGGTGATCACCCGCTCGCCGGGCGGAATAAATTCGGAAAGCGCGTTCAGAACCGTCGTCTTGCCGGCCCCGGTGCCTCCTGAGATGAAAATGTTGTACCTTGCCCGGACCGCATCGGCCAGGAACTCTGCCGCCTGCCGCGATATTGTGCCGGCAGCCGTGAGATCCCGCATTGTCAGCGTATCCCGGCTGAATTTGCGGATCGTGAGTATCGGCCCGTCCGGAGCAGCCGGCGGAAGAACAATGCAGACCCGGGATCCGTCTTCCAGATGGGCGTCCACGATCGGCGAAGCGGTGTTCACCGTCCGGTCAGCCATCCCGGCGATGTGCTGTGCGATGTTCTCCAGCTCCTGTATGGATCCGAAGCGCCGATTCAGCTGCCGGATCCTGCCGCCCTGCTCGATGTAGACCGGTTCAAGGCCATTGACCATGATCTCCGTGATGCTGTCGTCTTCCAGAAGATCCGTGAGCATTCCCAGGCGGCGGACGGAATTGAAAACTTCGCGGCTGATATCTCTTCTTTCGAGGATGGAAAGCATGGTCCGGCGGCCGTACTCTTCCACGGTCTCTTCTATTAGTTCCCGGATTTCCGCATCTGAATATTCCCTGTCTTGCGCGAGCTTCTCGGAAAAGCGTTCCCGGACGGCATTGAACTTTTCTTCCGGCAGATACCTGTCTGTCGCGCTGTCCCGTCTCTCCAATTCCACTCCCCTTTCTGTCTTTCAGCGGCCGCCCCGCGCATTCCACGCCGCGCTCCCGCCCCGGTCCCTCACCCAAGTCCTGCCACCTGTCCGGGGATCCGCCTTCTGAGGTCTGCTCCCGGAGGCTGTGCAAAGCAGCCATCCGGAAGATGACATGTGGAAAAAGGAATGCGCACAAGCCGCGAGAGCAGCGCTTCTCTCCCGGAGGCCACCAGATACTCCGCCAGGGCATCTACCCGCCCTGAGGAGCTTTCATCCTCCGCGATAAAGACCGTGTCGCAGACCGGGAACAGATCCCACGCTCTCGGACATGCCTGGCCGATGTCAAGAACCACCGTGGCAGTGCCAAGAGCCAGGGCTGTGGCGCGCAGGAATCCCGGGAACTCGGCGGGCTGCATCTGGGCGCAGTCCTCCGCGCACACAAAGGGCGCGAGATACCAGAACCATGCGTTTTCTCCTGTCATCTTCGCAATATCCCCGCCGCAGCCGGACTCATCCCGGCGATACGCATATATGGCATCGGAGATCGTCTTTCCAAGGACCTGCGGAAGCATCGGAAGGAGGCAGGAAAACTCATCCAGGTTCAGAAAAAGAGCCTTTCCCCGGCCGGAATCATCTCCTGCTCCCAGTCTCCATGCGCAAAGCGCCGCAAGGCAGGAAGCAGAGGCCGCCGGCAGAAATGAATAGAATCCGAAGACATGCATGACTTCCGGCCCGGAGAGAAGTTTCTGGCTGCAGTACCCCGTCAGCTGCCGCACAAAGCCGCTGAAACTCTGATATTTGAAAATACCGGGGACTTCATCTTCACCGGCGCAGCCTCCCGGCTCATCGCGAAGCAGCAGCAGATTTCCGGAGTATAAGTGCCGGATGTCGTCGCCGCAGCTGTCAGCTCCGACAAGCAGGATCTCCGGGCTTTCCGACTGCAGATACCGGCACAGTTCTTCTCTTCCGGTAAAAAGCTTTACGTAAAACGGCAGATCCCGGCGGGCTGAGAGCGCCCCGGCCAGTCTTGCGCTGTACTCCTGATCGCGGTCAAAGACCGCCAAGACATGTGTGCTCATAGATCCCTCCCCCAGGGAAAAAATTCGCATCCGAAAAAAATGGTTCACAAAAAATCCGATACATCGGGAATAAGAGTGCACAGTTTCACACCCTTCCTGACAGCAAAAAAAGGTATACAATATCCCCCTGGATATTAAAAAAGAAAGTGGAAAATTCTGAGCGGAATGCTCAGGAGCTGTGGAAACCACAGCGTGAAAAACGTGCGCACGGGATTTCTTTACCCGTTGCAGAGTTATTATACCGATGCTCACCGGGCCTGTCAATACGCTGCACAAGGTGAAGTGAAAAGAGCCACAAAAAAAAGGCCGCCGTCCCGGCGTCCCAGCCGGTGGCAGCAGCCCCGCACAGATTTAACCACATGAACTCAATCGTCTGATCCGGTCTCCTGGATCTCGATGCTTTCCTGCGCATCCGTTTCTTCGTTTTCCGATGATGTTTCCTGTACTTCCGGCGCCTCTTCGCCGCCTTCGGACACTTCCGTCGTCTGCGCGGCACCGGCCGCTTCCGGTGTTGCCGCATCAGCACTTTCCGCTGCGTCGTCTGTCTCACCGACCGCCTCTGCCGCCGCGTCTTTTCCGTCTTTCAGGAACAGGGCATAGACAAAAGCAGCCAGAAGCCCGCCCACGAGCGGCGCCAGGATAAAGACAACCGACTGGCTCAGTGCCGACGCATCTCCCTTGCACACGAAGACAGTAAGTGCCGGGCCGAAGCTTCTGGCCGGGTTCACACTGGTTCCCGTGAAAGGAATTCCGAAAAGGTGAACTGCCGTGAGAGCAGCGCCGATCACGATACCCGAAACTGCCTGATACTCCTCCTTCGCGCTCACCGTGATAACCACCCATACAAAGAAAAATGTGAGAATCACTTCCATGCAAGCCGCGCCCAGAGCGCTGATCTCAAGGAACGAGGACGCACTTCCGTAACCGTTCACACCGAGTCCGGTGAGGTTGTAGCCATTGGCCACGAACAGCGACAGACGGTCCGACGAAAACGTGCGGCTCAGCGCGTAAAGGCTGAAGCCGGCCGCAATGCCGCCGATGAACTGCGCACAGATATACACGAAGAACTCCAGCGTGGAGAGTCTTCCAGCCACCCACATGGCGATGGAAACGGCCGGATTGACGTGCGAGCCGGACACATGCCCGATAGTGTAGCACAGTCCCGTGAGCACCAGGCCGAATATCAGAGCGATGCCGACCGTCCCCAGATATCCCTGATAGCCGGCGGTGTATGAAGCCGCGCCGCAGCACAGGAATACCAGAAGGAAGGTGCCGATGAATTCGGCAAGGAATTTTTTCAACATACTTCTGCCTCCTAAGTCAGATATGACAGTTGCACAGCAGACGCCTTCCAGTCCGCGTCTTGTGTTTCGTCCATTATAGTCTTCCGGTGAGAGGCCCGCAAGAGCGCACGAGGGCAGAAGCATCCGGCGTGTCAGAAGACTCCCGGGAGTCCGTACGCCTGTCCGAGCGCGATCCCCTGATCGCCGGGCGGCACAATCTCGTTGATATCCGGCCGGATGCCGTCTTTTTCAAGCGCGTCAAGGATGGCAGAGAGCAGCCGCCGGTTTGCGAGCAGGCCGCCGGCGAGGATCACGCGGTCCACTCCGGTGCGTTTCCTGAGAATCTGTATCGTCTGCGCGGCGTACCCGGCTATGGCCGGAAAGATGCCGGCAGCAAGGTCAGCGCGGCTTTCCCCGGCGATAAGGCCGTCAACGATGCGGTCAAAAAGCGGCGCCGCATTGCCCAGAGGTCTCCCGTCTTCGTCCTGCGCGATCCGGATCTCAAGCGGCACAGAAGCCTTTGCTCCTGCAGCGAGCCGATCCAGGATGTCCAGAGCTTCCAGCGGATAGTGGACTTCCTTTTCCTCTCCCAGAATTGCCGCTGCACTGAAGAGCAGGGCCCCCAGCGAGGACGAGCGCACCGTGTTGATCTTGTGGAGGACAGCCGCATAGACCAGATCCGAAGCCTTCTTGTCCGTCCAGGTCATGCCCGCTATCCGGCTGCGGAAATTTTTCTCCATGATATATTCGCCGGCGCCTGTCTCCCGGAGGACCGACCGCACATCACAGTCGCTCAGGTAACTGCACGCCAGCGTCACGGCGCTGCCGGGAAGGGGGCCGTCCCCGATAAGTTCCCGGGGGAACAGCCCGGCCTCCCGGACCATCGTCCCATGCGAGATGCTGAAGAAATCCATGCCCCACAGGCTTCCGTCCGTCCCGGGATGCGCGTTGTCAAAAACCGCCGCAACCGCCGGGGTATAGGGATCCTTCTCCATCAGCACCGAAGCCGCGTGAGCTTCCTCGTGCTGAATCCTGACAAATGGTATCCCCCGTCCGGCATTCCCCGCCTCATATGCGGTGATGGCCGCCGACACGCTCTGGCTGGAGTAATCCGCCACGCAGTGATCCGGATACAGGGCAAGCCGCGCCCTGGCTACCTTCAGCTCCCGCCCGTACGCCTCCGCCGCCTCAGCCCGCCTGAGACTGCCATAGTTACGGCTCAGATACGCCTGATTTCCTCTTGTGTACAAAAAAGCCGTGTCCTCATCGGACCCCGCGGCAAAATAGTCCTCGCGCGGGCCGTCCGCAAGCGTGATCGGCCTGTCGGTAAGCCCCGCGGCGCGGCGCAGGACCTGACGGAAACCTTTCACGATCCGCATCACGGACTGCTCTGCCGTCTGGCCAAATCCGGCTGATGTCCCCAGAAGTACAAGCGCAGAATCCATCAGCGTAAACCCGGCCGTCATCGACGCAGTCAGCATCCACTCCGAGACCGCCTCCTCGTCCTGCGGGGTGTTCTCATGCCAGCGGTTGGCGCTGGTGATTACAAGCGGTCCGCAGCTCTCCGCCAGCTTCCGGGGAAGAGGCCCCGGTGCCAGGCAGACGCCCTGCTCCGGGAACGACAGGCGGACCGGGTCGGAAGAACTCCCAGCCGCTGCCGGAACGGGAATGAGAACGATCGGATGCGGCGGGTCCTCCAGAGTCCTGCGCTCCTCCTGTGTCATCGGAAAGTCCGCTGCCGCAGCGCCGCCGTCAGCATACGCGATGGCAAACGGCCGGTAGAAGCTCTGCTTCAGAACGCGCAGCTGCCGGACCGCGCCGGGGACATCTGCCCGGCACACAAGATAATAAGCAGATTCTCCCTGCACGCAGACAATGCCGCCTGCGTCAAGTACGCCGGCGGCCTTTGCTGTCTCTTCTTCCTCTGTGAGTCCCTGTTTTTCTTCCGGCTCATCCAGCCGGCGTCCATGGTCATAATAATACCTGATCATACAGTTGTCCGCTTTCATTCTCCCGTGTGATCCGCACGGAACTTCGCCATCATCTCCCGCGTCAGGCTGATTCCGTCTGCCTGCGGCGTGAGATCGGCGGCTTCAAACCACTCCGCTTCCTTCAGCTCTTCCTCCTGAAGCGTGATCGTGCCGTCCCCGTCCAGATCGCAGAAAAATCCGGCCAGAAGCGAGCCCGACAGCCCCCAGGGCTGAGACTTGTAATAGCGGATGTTCTTCACCTTCAGACCGACTTCCTCCATCACCTCGCGCGAAACTGTCTGCTCGAGTGTCTCGCCAATCTCGGTGAAACCGGCGACCAGCGCATAGTGATGGTAATTCCCGTACGCGTATTTGGTGAGCAGGATCCGGCTTCCGTCTGTCACAGCGACGATCACAGCCGGCGAGATGCGCGGATAGACCATATTGCCACACGAACAGCGCATCATCCGCTCCCGGTGGTCCGGCTTCATGCGCTTTCCGCATCTCCCGCAGAACTGATTGTCCCTGTACCACACGTTCAGATGCCACGCCGTCACTGCGGCGAACGCCATGTACTTCGGCATTGCCTTGCGAAAGATATTGACCGGAAAGAAGGAAAAGCCGGAAGGCTGTGTAAACTGCACCTCTTCCGGCAGATTCCGCCCCACCGCGAGAAAGCACTTGCGCTCGTCGACCCGCAGCAGATATACAAAATGAAATTTTTTCCGGTCTTCCTCCCGGAAATCCCGATACCGGGGATATTCCATCCGGTTTTCCTCTCCGGAAGCGGCAAGGATCTGTCCGTCCCGGAAGAGGAAACAGGTGTCGCCTTCTGAGGGCTTCTCCTCATGGTACTCGTTGAAAAGATGCCTGGGCCCGATATCCTGTATCACTTGCTGTCCTTTCCGCCGCCGGGCACTCAGAATGACACGATTTCATTCACCGGCGGCTCGGCCTTCTCTACGCTGATGCACTGCAGAACGGGTCCTTTTTTCCGGTACTCGGTCCGGAATTCGTAGGTGATCTTTGCTGTCACGCTCACCCATTCTTTATTTGTGAGCTCATCGACCTTGTCATATTCGGCGATGTAGCCGATAAACTGCATGTCGGCGGCGCAGCATGTCATGACCTTGCGACCCGGCACAAAATTTTTCTTTTTGAACTGGCGGTTCTTCAGAACCTGTCCCTTCACGCGCACGGTCTTGCCTTTGTACACCTCCGGCCGGTCATTCACATCCATGTACCAGATGCCGTAATCGTCATCTTCGACTTCGATGACATCCTGGCTGGTGTCATAGGGAAGCTGCTCGGAGATGGCCACCTGGTCGCCGTTCTCATCCTCGAACACGACCTGCAGATTGCCGTTCAGGGCACGCATGGAGCGCCGGAAGGACCCTAAGTTCATTCCCTTGACGCAGCGGTTGAAAATGACCATATCCGCCCGTTTTACGGACTCCGCCATGATGGACTTCATGTTCTGCCACTGCAGCTGGAAGCTGCCGGCATCCATCATCGTGATGGTCTGGTAGATCTCCCAGCCGCGCGGCTTGGCGATCTCCTCGATCAGCTTCGGATCCCACATGCCGTTGTACTCGACAATGACGACCCACGGATCGTACTGCTTATCGAGCTGTTCCAGCCTTTCCGGCGTGAACTCGTCCTTGTCCAGGGCGACCATGTCCACCGCGTTCTCCCGGAGAAGTTTCTCGTCGTATTCTTCCTCGCCTTCCTCGCAGACGATCAGCAGTTTCTTCTGTGCCTCGTCAAACTGCCCCATCTCAATGGTGTCGGAGATGAAGGTCGTCTTGCCGGACTCGAGCTGACCATTTATCAGGAAAATCGGGATTGCGTAATCTTCATCTGCCATATCAGACCTCGAACAGTTCCTGAAGCCGGTCTTCCCTGAGATTCGATCCGATGACGACAATCCTGCCGGTCACTTCCGCGCTGCCGTCTCTGACATCCGCCTCGCCCGGTACCATGTCAAAGAACAGCCATCTTCCGTCCGGCGTCGGCAGCATTCCCTTGGCGCGCAGGACAATGCCGTACTCGTCGGATCCGGAAAGGCTGTCCAAGATCTGCGTGAGCTGCTCCTTCGTGTACTTCTTCGCGGTCTCCCGGCCCCAGCTTGTGAACACGTCGTCGGCGTCGTGATGATGATGATGCTCGTGGCCGTGCTCCTCATGTCCGTGCTCGTGATCATGCTCTTCGTGCTCATGATCGTGCTCATGCTCATGATCGTGATCATGGTCGTGATGGTGGTGATGATGCTCCGCCTCATGCTCGGCGTGCGCCTTCTCGGCGGCCTCCTTGAGCATATCCAGCTCCATGTCATCGACCCCTTCCATCGCGTCAAGAATCTGCTTTCCGGTAATATCGTCCCACGGCGTCGTGATAATGGTGGCCTCCGGATTCTGCTCCCGGATCATGGCGACGGCCTTGTCCAGCTTCTCCTGCGGGACGAGCTGGGTGCGGCTTAAGATAATGGTTCCTGCGTACTGAATCTGATTGTTGAAGAACTCGCCGAAGTTCTTCATGTA
>DGVL01000068.1:26316-27197 GCA_002394965.1 Lachnospira sp. UBA4285 | reverse complement strand
GTAGGTTCCTGCTACAGGGTGCTGGAAACGTGGGGGGTTGGTGGAGTTGCCGGTGATGGATACATCGACATTCTCGTGCCACATAACCGCAACGCCTTCCTGAACATCGTTGGCGCCGTAGCACTTCACCTTTGCTCTCGGGCCGTTCGGATCCTTGCTGTAGCAGTGCTCGGAGACGATCTTGAGCTCGCCGGTGTGGTAATCATAGTCCGTCTCGACGAATGTAAATCCGTTGACACGGGAGATAATCTGTGCGGCGTCCTTGCCGAGGCCGTTCAGGATTACGCGCAGCGGCTTCTGACGAACCTTGTTCGCCATGGTTGCGATGCCGATCGCACCTTCTGCGGCCGCGAAAGATTCATGGCCGGCGAGGAAGCAGAAGCACTCGGTCTCTTCCTCAAGAAGTCTCTTGCCAAGATTGCCGTGGCCGATACCAACCTTGCGGCGGTCCGCTACAGAGCCCGGAATGCAGAAGGACTGAAGTCCCTCGCCGATGGCAGCGGCCGCATCGGTCGCCTTGCGGCATCCCTTCTTGATGGCGATGGCTGCGCCGACGGTGTATGCCCACTTCGCGTTCTCGAAACAGATCGGCTGAATGCCCTCTACCATGTGATAAACATCAAGACCGGCTGCCTTCGTGATATCGGCAGCTTCCTGGATGGATCCGATTCCGTACTCGGCGAGTTTTGCGAGAATCTGCTTCTCTCTTCTGTCATATGATTCAAATAATTCTTCCATTATTTTAGCCTCCGTCGGTTGTGCTTCTCACTGCTTGCGGGGATCGATGAACTTCACTGCGTCAGCGCAGCGGCCGTACTGACCGGACGCCTTCTTCAGTGCCGTGTTCGCATCGTCACCGGCTTTGATGAAATCCATCATCT
>DGVL01000068.1:16746-26248 GCA_002394965.1 Lachnospira sp. UBA4285 | reverse complement strand
ACATACTTATAGCCGATGATCTCATCATTCTCATCAAGAGCCAGATCGGTGATGTAGCCGTCTGTCAGTTCAAGATACCGCGGTCCCTTTTCAAGCGTGCCGTATGTCGTTCCGACCATCGAACGGTGGCCCTTGCCGAGATCCTCAAGGCCGGCGCCGATCGCGAGACCGTCTTCCGAGAATGCACTCTGGGAACGTCCGTAGACGATCTGAAGAAAGAGCTCGCGCATAGCTGTATTGATCGCATCGCAAACGAGGTCTGTGTTCAGGGCTTCCAGAATGGTGAGGCCCGGAAGGATCTCCGCTGCCATAGCCGCGGAATGCGTCATGCCGGAGCAGCCGACTGTCTCAACAAGAGCTTCCTGAATAACACCGTTCTTCACGTTCAGAGACAGCTTGCAGGCGCCCTGCTGCGGAGCGCACCAGCCCACGCCATGTGTATAGCCGGAGATGTCCTTGATCTCCCGGGCTTTCACCCACTTTGCCTCTTCCGGAATCGGAGCAGCGCCGTGATGTACTGCCTGGGTTACAGGGCACATTTCCTTGACCTCTGCTGAATAAATCATGTTTAACCTCCTTGCATTGTAACCGGGAACCCATATCCCGCATGCTTTCCAAACCAATTCATTTTAGCATGGCCCGATATTTGTTGCAACACCGGCCAGGCCCTCTCTTTTCCGCAATTCCGGCACATATGCCGGAAGCCGTTTCTTTTCCTTCAGGCCCCAAGAATCAGGCGGATCAGCGATCTGTCAAGGCGCATCGTCCGGTTCCACGGATTCAGGATCAGCCCGGATACACCGTCCATCGCAAGCACCTTTGACAGAACTTCCCGCATGTCTGCCAGAAAGGTCGACATAACGGCTGTGTCTCCTTTTTCCTGCTCTTCAAACCCTGTATAGGCGACCGCCCAGCGGCTCCCGTCCGGAAGCTGCATGAGCTGCGCCGTCAGGCCTCTGTCGGAATCCGGTCTTATGGCGATGACGAATTGTCCGCCCGCCTTCATGCGCCGTCTGATCGCCGTGAGCGCCACCGCCAGCATCTCCTGTGTCGGCTCCTGCTGAAGATACCCGATGTACTCCTCGATCTTCTCATTTCCTTTTAAACCTTTGTCCTGATTCCGGGCACTTTTCGGATCTTCTTTCCCGCTTCGTTCCATGTGTTCCTCCCGCGCGGACACATATACATTTTCCAAGAATTGTATTTGTCATATATTCCGCGATATGATATGATAGATATGTAACATTCGTGATTATAGTAACATATTTAATGAGGAGGTTTGCACTATGTCTTTCAGGAACGTGACCGTCGCCGGCGGCGGCGTACTGGGTTCGCAGATCGCCTATCAGGCAGCTTTCTGCGGGTTCAACGTGACAATCTGGCTTCGCACGGACGCATCGATCGGCCGCTGCCAGCCCAAGCTTGACCGCCTGCACGGCATCTACATGAACACGCTGGAGGCCATGAAGACCAATCCGGCAGCTTACTGCCGCGGCTTCACAAGCGAAAAGCATCTGAGCGATGAACAGATCGATGAACTGAAAAAACGCGCGGACGACGCCTACAAGGGGCTGAAACTGACGACCAGCTACGAGGAAGCCGGAAAAGATGCGGATCTTGTCATCGAGGCAATCGCCGAGAACATTGAGCAGAAAGAGGCATTCTACACGGAGCTTCAGAAGCATCTCCCGGAAAAGACTGTCATCTGCACCAACTCTTCTACCCTTCTTCCGAGTACGTTCGCACACTTCACCGGGCGCCCGGAGAAGTTCCTGGCGCTTCACTTCGCCAACGACATATACCGGATGAATACCGCCGAGATCATGGGGCACGCCGGCACCGATCCGAGATACATCGACGAAGTGGTGGAATTCGCAAAGCAGATCAACATGGTTCCGCTCCTCGTCAAAAAAGAGCAGCCGGGCTACATTCTGAATTCGATGCTGGTTCCGTTCCTCACCGCCGCAGAGGCACTCGCTGCCAACGGCGTTGCAGATCCGGAGACCATCGACAAGACCTGGATGCTGGCAACCGGCGCACCGCTGGGACCGTTCCGGATTCTCGATGTGGTAGGTCTCACGACTGCGTATAACATCGTCATCATGAATCCGCAGGCAAAGGATCCGGGTACCACGCCTGGCCGGATCGCCGCCATGCTCAAGGGCATGATCGATGCGGGAAAGACGGGCATCAATGCGGGAGAAGGGTTCTACAAGTACAGGTAATCATTCAGCCAGAATGGGAAGAAAATGCCGGCAGGACAGTGTCAGACTGCTCTGCCGGCATTATTACGCTCTTGTATTTCCCCTCATGGCGCTTTATAATCATACTATCAATAACATTTACTTTCTTTCATTCCACTGCCGTCAGAAAATGTCATGAAGAAAAAATTCAATCTCATCCCGCTGTTCTGTATCAGTTCTGTCAGTCTCAGCCTGGTGCTCACCTCCTGTGGCACTGCAAATCCGGCATCGGTTGCGGCAGGCACTGCCGCCGCGGCCATGTCCGAAACGGTGCCTGCAGGCTCTCTTTCCGCCAAAGAAGAATCCGCTCCAGAAATCACCTCCAGAGCCGCGCCTTCTGAAACTACGGGAGAAACTGACATAACCGGAGCTAAAAGTGCTCCAGATAATCCGGAGGAAAGCGATCCGGCTGTCACAGAACTCACGGCAGACGACAACACTTCCCTCTTTTCATCCGATGCTCTGCCCGGGGCCGCCGCTGCCGATGCCGAACCGGATATCCCTGTTGTGCCGGCCACGGCCTCGCAGGTACTCACTGCTGCCGGGACTCCGGCTGCGGTTTCTGAGCCGGAGACAGCTGCTCACTCTGAGGCGTCAACAGCCGGGCAGAGTGCCGCTGACACCTCGGAAAATCCGGAAACGCTGCCCGCCGCGCATGACACCGTACTGTATGATGCCGGACAGAACCGGTATCTCGTATACGGGTCTGATGGAAGTGCGGCACCTCTCGGGAAAACCGTACTGCCTGTCAGCCGCTATATCGACCAGGTTGCGGAAGGAGCTCCGATGGGCTGCGAAGCCGCATCTCTTCTCATGGCGCTCTGGTCAAAAGGATACTGCACAGATCTGTCATACCAGCAATTCCTCGCCGCGATGCCCTATGCTTCCGACGGAAACCCGAATCACGGGTTCGTCGGCACACCATACGCCAATGATGGGGATTTTGACGGCATCAACATGCCGGCTGTCGCCTCCTGGGGCGCAAGGTATGCGTCTGCAGCCGACATCACCGGATGCAGCGAGGAAGACCTGCTCTATCAACTGTATCTCGGGCATCCGGTCGTCGTATGGACTTCTTACAAGTTCGGACCGACCGCACCGGAAGACTACTGGTGGGGCAATTACAAGACCAATGCGCATGTCATGCTTCTGTGCGGATTTGATCCTGACTCCCGGCAGTTTTACATCGCAGACCCGGCGCCGGGAGGTGCTTATTCCGGCATGGTGTGGGTTTCCTGGGAGACATTCACAGACAGTTTTGATGTCATGCGGGGAGCCGTGGCGGTGTGGTAAAGCAAATACTGCAGGGAAATGGTGCCCACTTCATTTCTGTCTGCTCAGAAGTGCGCACGTCTCCACCCCCGTCGTCGAAGGGAAGAGATCCACGCAGCATGCCCTCTCAAGCCGGTAGCCCGCATCCTGAATCGCCGCCAGATCTCTCACAAGAGATGTCGGTTTGCAGGATACATAGATGATGTGTTCCACCCCGTAATCCAGGATGTGCTGCAGCGCCTTCGGGTGCACCCCGTCGCGGGGCGGATCCAGTATGATGATGTCCGGTCGTTCGCTGATCCCGTCGAGGACTTTGAGCACGTCGCCGGTCAGGAATGTGCAGTTGGCGAGTCCGTTTCTGGCTGCGTTGGCTTTTGCCGCGCGCACTGCCTCCGGAACGATCTCAACACCGACCACCTCTCTGGCTACCGGCGCGAGGATCTGCGCGATGGTCCCGGTTCCTGAGTAAAGGTCAAACAGTACCTGACCGTCAATGCTCCCCGCATACTCCCGCACTTTTCCGTAGAGCACCTCAGCTCCCGCCGTGTTGGTCTGAAAGAACGAGAACGGAGTTATGGTGAAGGTGAGTCCGAGCACGGTCTCTGTGATCTCCGGCCGCCCGTAAAGAACCTCCGTCGCTTCATCCGTCACCTTGTCAGCACTCGAGTCGTTCGTCGTGTGCAGAATGCCGCTCACCTGTCCCGCGAGCTTCGGCCCGCACGCAAGGATCGCGTCGACAAAAGGCTTAAGATCATGCTTCTCCTGTCCGGATGTCACGATGTCCGCCATGATGTCACCGGTCGTGTGAGAACGGCGCACCAGCAGATGCCGCAGATACCCGGTAAATGTCTTCTTCTGATAAAATGACAGCCCCAGGCTTCTGGCCGTATCCGTCACCGCCTGCAGGATCAGACTGACATCCGGACTCACCAGATGGCAGCCGTCAGCCGGGATCACGTCATACATGCTGTTTGCCCGGTGAAGTCCCAGCACCAGCGGGCCGTCTTTGACAGAGTCGCCAAATGTGAACTCCATCTTGTTGCGGTAGAATTCCACCTCCGGACTTGCCAGAATGTCCTCAAACTGGAAGGGGGTTCTCACCGCGCCGTCAAGGAGCTTCTGAACCTGTCTTTTTTTAAGTTCCAGCTGTTTTTCATATCCGACCGTCTGATATAAACAGCCTCCGCAGTCCCCGAAATGCGCACAGGGCTCCTGCGTCTCAAGCGGTGAGGCAGCAAGCGTCTCCCGGCAGATCCCGGACGGATTGTCCCTGCGGTTCTTGTTCAGCAGGAACCGGATCTTCCGGCCGGGTATCACATTTTTCACGGTGACGGTCCGGCCGATATCCTCCGGATCATCGCTTTCGATCACTCGCACGGCGGTCCGGTTCGGGTAAGCCACATCCCCGGCGATGCCGGTATAAAATTTTCCCTTTTTCATCAGCTCATCCTTCCGGCATCACATCGGCGCAATCTGCCCGGCAAGTATGGCGCGCTCATCTTCCGTCAGCTTCGGCGCGAGAGTCTCATACACCTGTCTGTGGTACGCATTCAGTCTGTCAAGATCCTCCGCGCGCAGGTACTTTTTATCGATCAGGTCTTTGTCGATCGGAACCATCGTCAGGAAGCGGAATCGGAGCCAGGTTCCGTACTCATTCGTCAGATCTTTCTCGCACAGCATCAGGTTCTCGATGCGGATTCCGTACTTTCCGTCTACATACACCCCCGGCTCATCGGAGGTGATCATGCCCGGTTCCTGGACAGCCAGCTCGTTCACGCCGCGGATGCGATGCCAGCGGAAACCGTTGGGAGCCTCGTGCACGTTGAGGCAAAAGCCGACGCCGTGACCTGTCCCGCAGCGGTAGTCCACATGTTCATTCCAGAGTGGTGCCCGGGCCAGAATATCCAGCCCGTAACCGTCGACGCCTTTCAGGAAGTGTGCATCGCCAAGCGCCAGCATCCCGGCAAGCGTCAGGGTAAAGTGGCGCTTCATATCTTCGCTCACCGGCCCGAGAGCCCATGTGCGGGTGATGTCCGTCGTGCCGCGGTAGTACTGCCCGCCGGAATCAATGAGAAGCATTCCTTCCGGCCGCAGCCGGGCGCAGTTTTCTTTCGTCGGAGCATAGTGCAGCTGGGCGCCGTTGACACCGTATGCCGAAATCGTCGGGAAGCTGAGCTCGATGAAATCCGGGATCCTGGCACGCATCGAATCCAGCTTCTCTGCTGCGTCCAGCTCCGTGATACATATGTCTTCTCCTGCTGCCATCCGCCGCATCTGATCTTTCAGCCACAGTGAGAAACGGAACACCGCCACGCCGTCATCCGCGTGGATGTCCTTCAGACAAGCGATTTCCGTATCGTTCTTGACCGCCTTCATCATCACCGAAGGGTTCTCGGCCTGGTACACGCCGCACTCGCCCGCAATGATCGAGAACAGACGGAAATTCGTCCGGCGCGGGTCAAGCAGCACGCACTGCTCTTCTGCTGCCAGCCTGCGGATATCCTCATATGCAGCCGAATACGGCCTGAGTGCGATACCGTCTGCGGCGAGTTTCCCGCGTATCTCCTGCGAGAAGGCCTTCTCACCCGCAAACAGGACAGCGGTCTTGCTTCCGATCCACAGATATGCCATGAATACCGGATTGCACGCGACATCATCTCCGCGCAGATTAAGCGTCCACGCGATGTCATCAAGCGAAGCCACAAGTGTTGCACCACAGCCGCTCTGCTGCAGCACTGAGCGGATTCGGGTAAGCTTGGCACGCCGGCTCTCGCCCGTAAAGCGCTCGGGCAGCTCGTAGACAGCATTTTCCGGGAACGGCGGACGGTCCTCCCAAAGTCCCCGGACCGGGTCAAAATCCTCCCGGACATGACCGTTGAAGATCTCCGCCATGCGTTCACCCATGCGGTATGCGACCGTCCTGCCGTCGAACCCGATGACGGCGCTTTCTTTTCTCTTTTCCGCCAGGTACTGCATCATATCCGGCACACCTTCCTGGCCCATTTTCATGAGCGTGATCCCGGTGTCTTTGATCTGAAGTGCCGCCTGAAGAAAATAGCGTCCGTCCGTAAAAAGTGCCGCGTCGTCTTTGCCGAGCACCAGTGTCCCGGCGGAACCGGTGAATCCGGTCAGGTAACGCCTCGTCTGGAAGTACGCGCCCGAATACTCCGACTGATGAAAGTCATCCGTCGTGACAACACACACGTCGATACCTTCTCTGCGCATATTTTCGCGGACCGCCATGAGGCGGCCCCGTGTGATTTCCGGATCTGTAATTACTGGCATACTTTTACACTTCCCTTTCTTTTTCCTCGAGGTCCTCTGCGCTCCTGCGCCGCAGAATATCCCACGGCTGCGCCGGCACATCCAGCTGCACATGGAGCATCTGCTTCGGATGCGGCGCGCTTTCCATCGCATTCCCGTCATCGTCCCATATCCCGGCGACGTGTGCCGCAAGATTGCGTCCGTCCGGCTTCATGAGCTCAAGCGTCTCACCGACCGTGAACTTGTTCTTCTGCGGGAAGCAGATGCGCCCGGCCGCGTCCGTTCCCTGCACCGTGCCGATATACACGTAATTGTGCAGATACGGGACATCCTCGTAGACCTGCGCCTCACTGGTGGGCTTTCCGAACATGAATCCGGTGGTATACGGGCGATATGTGCACTTGCGGATTTCTTCGTGATAGAACGGAATATTCTTCCTGTACGCTTCCGGATCACGCCGCGCGGTGTCAATGGCCATGCGGTAGGTGCGCACCACCGTCGCCACATAGAGCGCCGTCTTCATGCGGCCCTCGATCTTGAACGAGTCGATTCCGGCGTCCATCATCTCCGGTATATGCTCGATCATGCACAGATCCTTTGAATTGAAGATGAACGTCCCTCTGTCCGTCTCGTCCACATCCATGTACTGGCCAGGCCTCGTTTCCTCCTGCACCCGGTATTTCCAGCGGCAGGGATGCGTGCACTCGCCGCGGTTCGCGTCGCGTCCCGTCAGGAAATTCGAGAGGAGGCACCTGCCGGAATAGGATATGCACATCGCCCCGTGGACAAATGCTTCGATCTCCCGGTCCGCCGGGATGTGTTCCCGGATCTCCCGAATCTCTGCAAGCGAAAGTTCTCGCGCTGCCACCACCCGGGTCGCGCCAAGACCAAACCAGAAATTATACGTCCCGTAGTTGGTGTTGTTGGCCTGCGTGCTGATGTGGATCGGCACATCCGGCATCTCTTCCCTCGCGATGAGAAAAAGTCCCGGGTCCGAGATAAGGACCGCGTCCGGACGCAGCTCCTTGAGCTGCCGGAAGTACACTCTCGCCGGTTCAAGGTCTGCGTTGTGTGCCAGGATATTGGCCGTCACATAGACCTTTGCGCCGCGCTCATGGGCGAACCGGATGCCCTCCCGCATTTCTTCCGGCGAGAAGTTCCTGGCATTGGCCCTCAGCCCGAAAGCCTCTCCTCCGATGTACACCGCATCCGCACCGTAGATGACAGCTGTCTTCAGCACATCCAGACTGCCGGCCGGAGCCAGAAGTTCAACATTTCTTCTCATGGTTTTTACCCATCCTTTTTCACACTCACCGTCATGCCATCGCCCACCGCCAGAAGGCAGCTCGTGAGGTCCGGGTCGTGCATGACAGTCTGGTTGTAATCCCGGACGCGCTCGTAGATCGTCCGGTCCCGCCGCTCAATCAGGCATCTGGCGTCGATAATGGTGCCGTCCTGCAGCACATTGTCTGTCACCAGCACACCACCTGGTACAAGCATGTCCTTGAGCAGCGGAAGAAGGCGGATGTACTGCCCTTTCGCCGCGTCAAGAAAGATAAAATCATACTGCCTTCCCTCTTCCGCAAGGCGGGGCAGAAGCTGTGCACTGTCCCCTGTAAGGACGCTTATCTGCTCCTGCCTTCCGGCCGAGAGGATATGTTCCTTTGCCTCCGCCGCTCTCTCCGGGTCCAGTTCGATCGTTGTGATGTCGGACTCCGGAAGCCTGGATGCCATAAAGAGCGAAGAATATCCGATCGCCGTCCCTATCTCAAGGATGTGCTGCGGCCGTTTCATCTGAAGAACAACCGCGAGGAATTTCTGGGCCTGCCGCCGAATGATGGGAACGTCCCGCTTCTGCGCGTCATCCCGGAGCTCTTCCAAAAACGCCTCTTCGCCCGCGTCCAGCGAATCGATGTACGCGAGCAGTCTCTCGTCAAGTATCACATTGCCCTCCTGCCGCCGATGCAGTAAGAAAGGCCGCAGGCAGCTTTCCTACTGTGCGCTGTCTGCGGCCTTCCGGCCAGATTTCCTGCACTCACTGTTCCAGAAACGACGTGTCGAAATTCAGATCCCGCACCAGATCGCGGCATACCTGCTGAATCAGCCGGGACAGCCGCACCTCGGCATTCCGGTAGCGGGCAGCCGGCCTCAGCGCAAAGAGATCCTCATACTTCTGATTGATCTTCTCCAGTGAGTCGCCGTCATCCGAATTCTGAGCCCTGAAAAGTTCCCGGCGCGCGGCGTCCACCTGCCGGCGCAGATCCGGCGTCTTGTCCAGTTCCCGGCCGGTCTGCTGGAATTCTCTGTATTCACTGCTGTTTTTTATCGCGCGCTTGAGTTCCTCCACGATTTCATCGATTGGGCGCGCGCTCTCTTCGTTTTCATCCACTGTATCAGCCATGCTCTTCCATAATAATCGGCAGGATTACCGGATGTCTGTGCATCTTCTTCCAGAAGTACTCGCTCAGATCGTCCTTGATCAGGTTCTTGATCTTGCTCCAGTCGCTGATGCGGCGCACCAGGCACTCGTCGACGGTCTTCTCGACAACCGAGTGCGCCTCGTCCAGCAGATCCTCCGCCTCGCGAACATAGACAAATCCGCGGGAGATGATATCCGGGCCGGCCACGAGATTGCCGGTGTACTTCTGCAGTGTCATCACAACGATGACAATTCCGTTCTCCGCCAGATTCTGGCGGTCACGCAGGACGATGTTGCCGACATC
>DGVL01000068.1:0-16695 GCA_002394965.1 Lachnospira sp. UBA4285 | reverse complement strand
CGATGTTGCCGACATCGCCGACGCCCAGGCCGTCGACCATGATGCGGCCGGCCTGCACGTGATCGACGATCCTGGCCGACTCATCCGTGAGCTCCACCACATCGCCGGACTTCGCCATGATGATGTGGTCTTCGTCGTATCCGAGGAGCTTCGCCAGGTCGTGCTGCCCCTGCAGATGCCGGTACTCGCCGTGAACCGGGAACGCGTATTTCGGCTTCACCAGCGTGTAGATCATCTTGATCTCCTCCTGGCAGGCGTGTCCGGACACATGCGTGTCCTGGAAGATGACCTTCGCGCCCTTCATACCCAGCTCGTTGATGACCTTGGCCACCGACTTCTCGTTGCCCGGGATCGGGTTGGAGGAGAACACGACTACATCCCCCGGATTGATCTGTACCTTGCGGTGCAGGTCTGCCGCCATGCGGGAGAGCGCCGCCATCGTCTCACCCTGGGAACCGGTCGTGATCAGCACGATCTCCCGCGGGCGGTAATTGATCATCTCCTCGGTCTGAATCAGAACGCCGTCCGGAATCCGCAGATATCCGAGCTCCTGCGCGACATTAATGATGTTGACCATGCTGCGTCCTTCCACGCAGACCTTGCGGTGATACTGCACCGCCGTGTTGATGATCTGCTGCACGCGGTCCACATTGCTGGCAAATGTAGCTATAATCAGCCGGTTCTCCTGATTCTCGGAGAAGATCTTCTCAAATACCCTTCCGATCGTCTTCTCCGAGCTCGTGAATCCCGGGCGCAGCACATTGGTCGAGTCGCACAGCAGAGCCAGAACGCCCTGATGGCCGAGCTCACCGAAGCGCTGCAGATTGATCGGATCGCCGTAAACCGGCGTAAAGTCCACCTTGAAGTCACCCGTGTGCACAATGACACCCGCCGGGCATGATATGGCAAGCGCCGCCGAGTCGGAGATCGAGTGATTCGTCCGGATGAATTCCACCTTGAAATCCCCCAGTGTCACCGTGTCGCCGTACTTCACGACATGGCGCGTCACTGTGTTCATCATATTGTGCTCGGTCAGCTTGCTCTCAATGAGGCCCATGGTAAGCCGCGTCGCGTAAATCGGCACGTTGACCTTCTTCAGTACATAAGGGATCGCGCCGATGTGGTCCTCGTGTCCGTGGGTGATGACGAATCCCTTCACCTTCTTCAGGTTTTCTTCCAGGAATGTCGTGTCCGGCAACACCAGGTCGACGCCAAGCATGTCGTCCTCCGGGAACGCCAGACCGCAGTCGACCACGATGATCGAATCACCGTACTCGAATGCGGTCATATTCATACCGATCTGCTCAAGCCCCCCAAGCGGTATGATGCGCACTGGCAGATGCTCGTTTTTCGTACTCTTCACCTTCGCCTTTCTGCCGGCGCTGCGGCGCACCGGTGCCACTTTCGTGCCATCCGAAGCCACAACCTCCCCCGCATCTTTCTTTTCGGCTTTCTTCACAGCTTCTTTTGCCGTCTCCGCCTTTTCTTCCTTTGCGGTGGTTTCGGTTCCGTCGGTTTTTCTTCTGACTCTTCTCTTTCTCTTCGGCTTTTCGTCAGACTTCGTCTCTTCCCTGCCGGCGGCTTTCTTCTCCCCGGCCGGATCAGCCTGTGCCTCCATGGCACCGGCGCTCCCGTTTTTTGTCTCGCTCCTGCTTCCGCCGTCGGTCTTTACAACCGTTTCTCTGGTTTCTTTTTCTTTCTCGTTTTCGTTTTCTTTGTTCATTGAATTGTTATCCCGTGTTCCTTTAATATCTCACTGAAAATCTGTCCGGCTCCTGCCAGCTCATCCGGATCTTCCACCGGGCAGAAATCCGCCTCCGGATCTCCGTCCGACGATTCATCCTTCAGTATCATGGCATCGCCGTCTCCGTCTTCCCTGTCTGTCACAAGGATGTAGGTCTTCCCGCCGAGTCTTGTCTCGTCGAGTACGAACCAGCTCTCCCTGTTTCCGTCATCATCTGTAAATTCCAGTTTCTCCATGCAAGTCTGATTCCTCACGCAAGTTTCGTCCTGTCTTTCTGTGCCGGACACATGTCCGTCCACGGGAGCCGTTTGAGGCAAAAACCATTCCCCGGCCTGCCTCTCACAAGCCGGGGAACACTTTCCTGTTCATACGCGCTTATTCCGGCGATTGTTCTCATCCAGAAAATCCTGAAGAATAACCGAAGCGGCGAGCTGGTCGATGACCGCTTTCCTGTCCCCGCGCTTTACGCCGCCGCGGATAAGTTCTTCCTCTGCCTCGACCGTGGAAAGCCTCTCATCCCACATCGTGACAGGCAGCCCTGTCCTGCGCGCCACGTCATCCGCGAATTTACGGCATGCGGCTGCCCGCTCTCCTTCCGTCCCGTCCATGTTGCGGGGAAGTCCCACAACTATCGCCTCTGCTGCGTTTTCTCTGACCAGTTCTTCAATCCGCGCATATGTTCTGCGCAGCTTGTTGTCTTCCTTCCGGACGATGGTCTCAAGGGGAAGTGCATAGATCCCCTTCCGGTCACTCACGGCGACTCCCACCGTCCTGGTTCCCTCATCCAGTCCGATATATACCAAATCAAAGGTCCTTGTTCTCGATGAAATAGCGAACCAGATACTCCACCAGTTCATCCCGGTCAGCCTTCATGATCAGACTTCTGGCATTATTGTGACTGGTGATATAGGTCGGGTCACCCGACATGATATATCCGACGATCTGATTCACCGGATTGTATCCCTTTTCCTTCAGCGCCTGGTACACCTGCTCAAGAATCTGTTCAACGGATACTGAGCGTTCCGGCTGCTTTCTGAAATACTGTGTGTTGTTGTCGATCATCTTTATCCTCACGCTCCTTTTCCATTTGGATACGATTTTATAACAAAGCACCGGTAAATGCAAGACAGCTTGCCTTTACCGGTGCCGGGGAACCGCGGATTTGTCACATTTGCACGAATTTACAGACTCATATTCAGGCTATCCGTGGAATCACCCAAATCCGACAGAACCACCGGCAGATTGCCGTTGCGGGTGCGCAGCGCATCGAGAAACTTTTTCTCCTGCGTGCCATCTTTGAGCTTCACCGAGTAGGTGTTTTCAAACATCGTGCCCATGTGGGTCGTGCGGACCTTCTTCAGCTTCGCGTTCTTCGTGTATGTTGTGAACACACTTTCAAACACCTCATTATAATTCAAATCGTCCGGGCAGGTCACTCTCAGAAGTTTTACGCCGCTGTGGCTGTCCGCGAACGGAGTGAGCGAGACGAGCAGGAATACGACTGCGATGAGTAGTGCGAAAAGTCCCGCAAAAATAAGATATCCGAGTCCGCAGGCCAGGCCGACGGCCATACTGAAGAACACAGCGGATATGTCCTTTGCAGATCCCGGCGCACTCCGGAAACGAACGAGCGCGAAGGCGCCTCCCATGGAGAGCGCTCTGGCTATGTCGCTGCCGATCATCAGAATGACACCGGCAACCACCGCCGGGATGATGATGAGTCCGATGATGAAGTCCTTGGAGTACCCGCGCGTCTTCATCGAGCGCATGTACACGAGTCCTATGAGAAAACCATAGGCAAGAGCCACCGCTACGGCAATAAGACCATCTGTCACGTCGAATGTGGATGAGGTTGAAAAAATGGATTCGGTCATAGGGGAAATCCTCCTTTTCAGACGCAGTCCCGAAACGCTTCCGGTTCCCGCGTGATGTACTCCTGCGCATATTTGGAAAATGTCACCGGCCATATCTTCATCTGTGCCATCTCTCTCGCCAGCCACATGGGCACAGCAACTTCGGCCTTAAGCTCAAAAAGGATCTTTCCTCCTGTAAGAAGCGGCCGGCCGCCGGGGCCAGCCCCCAGATACAGCTCGTCCTCCCGGGCCAGGATATTGCGATCAAACGTCAGGCGCAGGCCCGGATCGGCCGCCGAGAACCACGCCTGGCGCTCATACGTGATCATGGCCTTCGGGGTCAGATCCCGCGTTCTCCTCAGATAGTCAATCTCCTCCAGCACCAGTGCGTTTATACCGGGAGTGTCCGGATCCGGACGCTTTCCGTCCTCCAGATACGCTTCCGCCGTCGCAAGGCTCATGCCGGTGCGCCGCTTGTTGCCGATGCCTTCATATTTTTTCTTGATCTCCAGGAAGACCGTCGATTGAGGGGCGGGAATACCGTAGCTGCGGAGCCGCAGTTTCTGCCGGAATATGTTCTTCTCGACCGCGCGGCTGATGAGTTCGTCGTCTGCCGTGTCAAAATAGATATTTTCCACGAGATAAGCCTGTCCGTCCCGGCAGTAGGGATCCGGCGTGAGGCGATTTTTGGCTGCCTCCAGAAGTCTTCTCGCCTGCCGGGGTGTCAGCAGATATTTTTCTTCTGTCCGGTTGAAAATCTCGATTGCCATGTCGATCACCTCCTGTTCTTTTATGTAAAGGAAGTGTAAAGCCAGAATGTGACCAAACGGGGTGTAAGTTGTGAACGGTGCGTGAAAAAAAAGCCGCCCCGGATCGGAGCGGCCTCATGCAGACCTTCACACAGACTTTTATTGTTGCAATTCGCCGGGCTGTACGTGCACATCCAGCTGCGGGAAGGGGATGCTGATTCCTTCTTTATCCAGTTCCTCCTTGAACCGCTCCTGAAGATCCCAGCGCACGCTGTAGTAATCGTCCGACGCCACCGTGCAGTGTGCCTGCAGAATGACGGCGCTGTCGGCGAATTCCTTCAGGACCACTTCGATGGACGCTTCCTTGCGGATCCGTGGCTCAGATCGCATCACAGTCAGAAACAGATCGCGCACCCGCTTCAGATTGACATCGTAGGGAACGCTCATGTCAATGTCGGCCCGTCGGATTCCCTGCTCTGTCAGATTGAGAATATTGCTGTTCATCAGGCTCCCGTTGGGGAGATTGATGGTCACATGGTCATATGTGATCAGCTTCGTGTACAGAAGTCCTATGGAATCCACCGTACCCGTCAGATTTCCGCTCGTGATCATGTCCCCCTTGCGGAACGGCTTGAAGATCAGCAGCAGAACGCCGCCCGCGAAATTCGAGAGGGCTCCCTGCAGTCCGAGGCCGATGGCCAGTGCCGCCGACCCCAGCAGCGTGACAAATGAGGTCGTGTTAATCCCGAGGACATTCATGACCTCCAGGATCAGCAGGATGTACAGCAGAATCCGCGACGCACTCGCCGCGAATTTATCGACGTCCGGGTCGGCCTTCATCTTCCGCAGAAACCGCGGGAGCGCCTTTTCGGTGAGATAACGGATCAGCTTCCTGCCGATCCACCAGATGATCAGCGCGAGAATGATCTTGCCCGCCAGTGACACCGCCCACTCCGAGAGATTTCCGCCCGTGTTCAGAAAGAAATTCCGGACGTCCTCCCTCCAGGAGTTCGCGAGATTCTGCGCCGCCTCAGTGGTGCCTGTATCCATGTCTTACGCTTTCTCTTCCTTTCTGCCGCCGGGACTCTTCCCGTCTCCGGCCGTCTTTCCGACGCTCTCCTGGAGTTTCTTCAGGTCTTCCTGTTCTTTAATCTCAATCTCCCGGATCTGCTGCGCGGCTTTTTCCGCTGCCTCTGCCGTTTCCCGCGCCCGCTTTTCCGCCTCCGCGGCTGCTGCCTCTGCCTGCTCGAGCGCCTTCTGCGCTTCGATGCGGGTCTGTTTTTCCCTCTCTCTTGCCTCGGCGGCCGCTGCCTCCGCCTGTTTCTGGCGGTCTCTGGCCGTCTCGGCCTCCCGAAGGGCCTGTTTTCTTGCTCTGTCAGCCTCTGCGCGGATCCGGAAATTCTCCAGCTCGTACTCTGTGTACGGCATGAACTCAAAGATCGTGCAGGAGAGCCCAGGGAGCGTCACAGAAAGCGAATAGTCCGCACCTCCAAGCGCATCAAATCCAGTGTCATACGTCTCGCCCGCATGATCGTTCTCACCGCCGTAGCGCGTGTCATCCGTCGAGAAGATCACGCGGTAATGCCCGCAGCGCCCGATTCCGAACCGGTAGTCACTCCGCCTTACCGGTGTGAAATTGCAGGCCGTCAGCAGCGTTTTTCCGTGCCGGTCTCTTCTCTCATAGATCAGAACGGTCTGCTCCCCGTCATCAGCCTGAACCCAGGAGAATCCTTTTTCGTCCTGATCCAGTTCATAGAGCGCCGGCGTGTTCCGGTACAGCCTGATCAGATCCGCCGTCAGCGCTTCCCACCGCGCATCGGATGCAAGCTCTGGAGAATACGGCACGCACTTGGTGCCGGGCATCGTCATGAAGAAGCCGAACATCACGCGAAGATCCGCCTCCCGCTGCGGCATCTCTTTCTCCGGGAATGCCTGAAGCTGCAGACCGCCACCGTCCGACACAAGATCCGGAAACGGGAGTTCGAAGTCCTCCATATAGTGATACAGCATCGTCTCGGACAGACGATCATACTTTCCCTTGCGAAACAGTGGATCCGTCCCGGCAAAATCCTGCAGGATCCCCTTGAAATCCCGGTTTTCCTTGTAGTCAAAGCCAAGAGACCCCTCTGTCTGTCCGGTCGAACTTCTCCAGGCGCTCGTGTCTTCATCCACGGTGATGAACCCGGCCGTCTCGTGCAGCCGTCTGTTCAGATCCTTCAGGAACGCAGCTGCATGCATGTTCTCGTTTCCGCCGTACATATTCGGCTGCCATTCTCCCGGCTCCCGGCCGTAATCCAGGTACAGCATGGACGCCACATCGCCAAAGCGCAGGCCGTCCAGATGATACTCGGCCACCAGGTACAGCGCCGCATTCTTCAGGAAGCTGCACACCTGCGGCCGGCCGTAGTCAAATGTGAACAGCGGGACGCCCGGATAGTCGTCGATCCGCGTCCGGGAAGCCTCAAAAAGCGGCGCGCCGGTGAAATTCACGAGTCCCTCCGTGTCGTCCGGAATAAACGCCGCCGGAAATCCGGCGATCACGCCGATCCCCGCCTCGTGGAACGCGTCAACCATTGTCTTGAGCTGCCGGTCATTCCCCCAGCCCGGATTCAGGGCGAACCATGAAATGCAGCCCACACCGTCCCTTGAGCGCTGGGTGAGCACCGGAAACTGAACATAGCTGTATCCGGCCGCTTTCACCTTTTCCGGGAGTTCCCTGCCAATCGTCTCAAATGCCGGCTTCTCAAAATCATCCGGATTCACGGAAAGTACAGCCACCGGCTTTCCTTCTCCGTGGAGGTCTTCCCGCTTTGCAATGAAAGCCGGCGCCTTCCAGCTGTAGGAAGCGGGCTTTCCGACAAGCGACAGCGGATCAGGAAATCCAGCGCTCTCCCGGGCGAACGGGTCCGCCTTGCGGATTCTTCTGCCGCCGCGCATGGAAATCTCATACCCGTACTTTTCGCCGCTCTTCACGCCCGGAACAAACAGCGCGAAGACATCCGTCTCACCGAGGCGTTCCATCTGGTTCAGCCGTCTGTCGTAATGATTGAAATCACCTATGACACTCACGCCGATGGCCCCCGGAGCCCACACGGCGAATGTAACTCCCCGGTGCCCGCCAGCGACGCCGTGACGGTTGCCGAGAATTTCCCACATATTCTCGCAGTTTCCAGCCGCGAGACTCCCGAGCTGCTCATTGGTGATCTTCGGGGCATAAGCGTACGGATCTTCATATTCCGTCTCTTTTCCGTTCTTGTCTTCCCGGATCAGCGAGTACACCGCGCTCTTCTTACCCGGAAGCAGCAGCGCGAACCATCCGGCCTCATCCGTCTTCTCCATCTCGATGACGTTTCCGCCTGTCTTCACACGCATGGTCACGGCGTCGGGCCGGAAAGCCTGGATCAGGTATCCGCCACGCGTCATATGACCGCCCAGCAGCTTCCCGGGATTTCTGCATTCCGCGTACTCCACCGCCTCGATTTCCGGCCAGTTCATCAGTTCATAGAGCTTTCTGTCCATGGAACTCCTTTCTTCCCGGCAGCCGGCAGACGCCGCGCCTGCGCGCCGTGTCAGTCAGATCATGTGATTTACCCAGTTCGCGAACAGATCCGGCCAGACAGCCGCCTGTTCATCCTTCATCCTGCCGCCTCTGTCGTTGGTCTCTTCCGTTGCGAGCGCCATCCCATGGCAGCCGTGCGGAAAGATGTGAAGCTCGCAGGACACTCCCGCCCTGCGCAGAGCCTGGGCAAAAAGAAGAGAATTCTCCACCGGGACGGCCTCGTCCTCCCAGGTGTGCCACAGGAATGTCTTCGGCGTATCGCTGTCCACCCGTCTCTCCAGAGAGACACTGTCAAGGAGTTCGTCATACCGGGCGCCCAGCAGACTCTCAAAGGAACCCCTGTGCGCGTACTGTCCGGACGTGATCACCGGATACCCGAGCATCAGGCCGTCCGGACGCAGTTCTTCGGGCTCGCGCTTCAGGTAATTCCGGCTGTAAGAGGCCATCTCCGGTTCATCAAACAGCGTGCCGAGCGAAGCCGCCACATGCGCCCCGGCCGAGAATCCGGCTGCGACGATGCGGTGCACGCCGATGTCAAGCTCCGCCGCGTGATCCCGCAGCCAGTCGATTGTCCAGGCAGCCTCATACAAGGCGCAGGGAAATGTGTTGGGAGAAAGACTGTAGTGCAGAACCACCGCATTGAATCCCCGCTTCATCATCTCCAGCGCAATCGGCTCGCCTTCCCTGGGGGAAAGATGAACATAACCGCCGCCCGGGCAGATCAGAATGCACGGGCGGTGAAACGGCTGGTGGATCTCCGGATTCATCGCGTGCACATATGTCTCGAAATATGCCTTCTCACCTGTGTGCCGGATCCCCAGCGCCTCATAATCTACTTCTGTTTCCACTTTCCGGTATATCAAGGGTGTACCTCCTCACGAAATGTATAATTATAGATTATAACACATTCACAGCAGGTGAAGTGCCGTGATGAGCCCCGCGAAGACAATGGAAACCATCGATGTAAGTTTGATCAGAATGTTGATGGACGGACCGGACGTGTCCTTGAACGGATCTCCCACCGTGTCGCCCACAACAGCTGCCTTGTGTTCCTCGGATCCTTTTCCGCCGTTGTGCCCCGCCTCAATGTACTTCTTGGCGTTGTCCCAGGCACCGCCGGAATTGGACATCATGACCGCCAGCACGAAGCCGGTGACTGTGTTGCCGGCCAGCAGTCCCGCCACGCCCTGCGGCCCGAGAATGAGTCCGACGACTACCGGGATGATAACGGCTATCAGTGCCGGGGCGAGCATCAGGCGCTGCGCGCTCCTCGCGCACATGTCGACACATCGCTCGTAATCCGGCTCTGCCTTTCCCTCCAGCAGTCCCGTAATATCCCGGAACTGTCTGCGCACCTCGATCACAATGGACTGGGCGGCCGTCCCCACGGCTTTCATCGTGAGCGAAGCAAACAGGAACGGAAGCATGCCGCCGATGAACAGGCCGATCAGTACCGTCGGGTTGGTGATGGAAAGATCAAGACTCACTGACGGATCGATCGTGCGCACCTTGTCAAGATAGGACGCAATCAGAGCCAGCGCCGTAAGCGCCGCCGACCCGATGGCGAATCCCTTGCCCGTCGCAGCCGTCGTGTTGCCCAGCGAATCCAGAGCATCGGTTCGCTCCCGCACTTCTTCCGGAAGACCGGTCATCTCGGCGATGCCGCCCGCGTTGTCTGCTACCGGGCCATACGCATCGGTAGCCAGTGTGATGCCAAGCGTCGACAGCATGCCGACAGCCGAGACGCCGATCCCGTACAGTCCGCTGTTAAAATCTCCTGCGCCGCCCGCGGCAAAGTAACTCACGAGCACACAGACCGACACGATCACAACCGGCGCCACCGTGGAGAGCATCCCCAGCGACAGGCCGTTGATGATGACGGTCGCCGCCCCGGTCTTTGCAGCTGCCGAGAGTTCCCGGGTCGGCTTGTACGTGTCAGATGTATAGTACTCCGTCGTCTCTCCGATCAGTACGCCGGCAAGAAGCCCGGAAAGAATCGAGATGTACACGCCTGTATTTCCGGGAAGAAGCAGCCGCACGACAAAGAATCCGGCCACGACAATCAGAAGCGAGCTGGCAAGCGTACCGCGCCGCAGCGCTGCCAGCAGATTTTTCTGGGATGCCCCTTCCTTCGTCCGGACGAAGAATGTTCCGATGAGCGAGCAGAGCACGCCCATGGCGGCCAGCAGCATCGGCACAGCCACGCCGTTCATGCCAAGACCCGCGGCAACCGCCAGAGCACAGCTGGACACAATCGAACCCACATAGGACTCATAGAGATCCGCCCCCATGCCGGCGACATCTCCCACGTTGTCGCCCACGTTATCCGCGATGACCGCCGGATTTCTCGGGTCGTCCTCCGGGATGCCCGCCTCGACCTTGCCCACCAGATCGGCCCCCACATCGGCCGCCTTGGTGAAGATGCCGCCGCCCACGCGGGCAAAAAGGGCCATCGAGGACGCGCCCATGCCGAATGTCAGCATGTTGGCCGTGATCTGGGAGATCCGCTCCGTCTCCGCCAGATCCCGGAACGCGAAGCTCAGGATGAAGAACCACACCGTCAGATCCAGCAGACCGAGTCCCACGACTGTGAACCCCATGACGGATCCGGCCGAGAATGCCACTTTGAGCCCCTTGTTCAGGCTGTTCCTCGCGCCCTCCGCCGTCCGGCAGTTGGCCATGGTCGCCGTCCGCATGCCGATAAAGCCGGACAGGCCCGAGAAGATGCCTCCGGTCAGGAACGCAAACGGCGTGAAGAATGTCAGATACCCCGCCGCTGCCATCACCAGCAGAATCACGAACAGAACGGCGAAGAACACAGCAACGCCCTTGTACTGCCGGATGAGATACGCACCCGCTCCCTTGCGGACAGCCTGTGAGATCCGTACCATCGATTCGCTGCCCTCCGGCTCCCTTTTCACGCGCCGGTAACTGACATACGCGAAAGCAAGAGCCAGCAGGGAACCGATACCAACCAGATACATAGCCTGCATACCTGATACCTCCTGTTAAATTTTTATTAACTTTATTATAGTATACTTTCTCTTCTTTGTCACGCACACAGGATATATCCTTGACCCCCGCACCAGGCGGCGCAAACACTTCCTGCGCGCAAAAAAAAGACCGCCCGCGCGGCTTTTTGCACCGCGTGAGCAGTCATTTTCCATCAAAATTCTTTCCGCCGGATTATTTCACCACGCGGACGCGGATGATATCCTTGCGGGATTCGATCGTCCGGATCACTTCCTCCGGAGCCGGGACGTCAAGATCCAGCAGTGTGTAGGCATATGCGCCCTTGCTCTGGTTGGCCATGTTGGCAATATTACAGCCCGCGCCGCCAAAGGCATCCGCGATCCGGCTGATCATGGACGGCACGTTGCGGTGCAGGACCGCCACACGGGATGCCGTGTGGCACACGCCCATGCTGCAGGACGGGAAGTTGACCGAATTGACGATGTTGCCGTTCTCCACATAATCGCGCAGCTGCCTGACGGCCATCTTCGCGCAGTTCTCCTCTGCCTCCTCGGTAGAAGCTCCCAGATGCGGGAAGATGATGGTGTGCGGAAGCTCTGTGATGCCAGGCGTCGCGAAGTCGGTGATGTAGTGCGCGACTCTCCCTGTCTTCACGGCATCGACGAGCGCCGCTTCATCGACCAGAGTGTCTCTCGCGCAGTTGATCAGCACGACGCCTTCTTTCATCAGATCAAAGGCTTCCCGGCCGATCATGCCCTTCGTGGAATCCATCGCCGGAACATGGATCGTAATATAGTCACACTGGCGGTAGATGTCATTCACGTTCTCGATGTGCTCGACCTTGCTGGAGAGATTCCAGGCTGCGTTCACAGAGAGGTACGGGTCATAGCCAAGCACTTCCATGCCAAGCGCAACAGCCGCGTTGCAGACAAGCTGGCCGATCGCACCGAGTCCGATGACACCCAGCTTCTTCCCCATGATCTCGCGGCCGGCGAATGCCTTCTTGGCTTTCTCCGCGTCCTTGGCGATATTGACGTCCTCTTTGTTGTCTTCGATCCACTTCATGGCATCCACGTAGTCTCTGGATCCCAGAAGCAGGGCGGCGATGACTTCTTCCTTCACCGCGTTGGCATTGGCCCCCGGCGTGTTGAACACGACAACACCGGCGTCAGCGCATCTGTCCAGGGGAATGTTGTTGACACCTGCGCCGGCGCGGCCGATGGCAAGCAGCTTCTTCGGAAGCTCCAGGTCATGCATCTTCGCCGAGCGCACCAGGACCAGGTCTGCGTCAGCCAGTTCCGCCTTGGTGTTGTATCCGCTCGTAAAGAGACTCAGTCCCTTCTCCGAGATATTATTCAGGCAGGCAACATTTATCATCACGCATTCTCCTTCTCGAACTTGTCCATGAATGCAACCAGCGCCTTCACGCCCTCTTCCGGCATCGCGTTGTAGATCGACGCTCTCATGCCGCCTACGGTGCGGTGTCCCTTGACATTCACCAGGCCGTTCTCTGCGGCCTGTGCGACGAACTTCGCGTCCATCTCCTTGTCGCCGGTGACAAATGGCACATTCATGAGCGAACGATACGGAGGCTGAACGGTCGGCTTGAACAGGCGGCTCTGATCCAGATAATCGTAGAGAATGGCCGCTTTGCGTTCATTTCTCTCCTTCATGGCCGTAAGGCCTCCCTGCTTCATGAGCCACTTGAACACCAGGCCGCAGATGTAGATGCCCCAGCAGTTCGGTGTGTTGTACAGCGATCCCTTGTCATCTTCCGTCTTCCACTTAAGCATGGTCGGTGTCTCCGGGCACACGTCGTCGCGGATCAGATCCTTGCGGATGATGTCGATCACTACGCCGGCCGGGCCGACATTCTTCTGAACGCCGCCATAGACCACGCCGTACTTTGTCACGTCGATAGGCTCGGAGAGGAACATGGACGAGACATCCGCCACAAGCTCCCTGCCCTTCGTGTCGGGAAGCTCGGGATACCGGGTGCCATAGATCGTGTTGTTCTGGCAGATGTAGACATAATCCATGTCATCCGTTATCGGAAGATCCGAGCAGTCCGGAATATAGGTATAATTTTTATCCTTGCTGGAGGCCAGCTCAACAGCCTGCCCATAGCGGGCCGCCTCCTGTCTGGCCTTGTTGGCCCAGTTGCCGGTGTTGATGTACCCGGCTTTCCGGTTCCTGTAGAGGTTCAGCGGAACCGCTGAGAACTGCTGCGAACCGCCGCCCTGCAGAAACAGAACAGAATAGTTGTCCGGCACACCGACAAGCTTTCTGAAGTCAGCTTCCGCCTCTTTGATGATGTCATCGAACACCTTAGATCGATGACTCATCTCCATGACGGACTGACCAGAGCCCTTGTAATCCAGCATGTCCGCCTGAGCTTCCTCAAGCACCTCAAGTGGCAGCATAGCAGGACCCGCACTGAAGTTGTAAACCCGACCCATATTCTGTTCCTCCGTTTTTAATGATTTCAACTATTATAGCGCAAACAGAAGTGATTTAGTTTTCTTTTTTCTTTCTTCCGTCTTTCTTCGGAATCTTCCCGCCGTTGTCGTCAAGATCCTTCCTGTCGAATGCCTCCGAGATCGCAGCACCGGGGCTCACCATCGGGAACACCTTGTCATCCTTTCCGATGAGCGCGTCGATCACACAGGGAATATTCAGGCGCACCGCCTCGGACAGCGCCTCCTCAAACTCCGGGAGCGTACGCACGCGGTACCCCTTTGCGCCCATGCCTTCGGCGATCTTCACGTAGTCGGCGTTCTGCTCCAGCACCGTCTGGGAATACCGCTTTCCGTAGAACAGATCCTGCCACTGGCGGACCATTCCGAGTACCTGATTGTCAAAGACCACCTCGATCACCGGGATATTGTAATGCGCCATCGTCATGACTTCGATCATATTCATGCGGAAGCATCCGTCACCGCCGCAGTTGATGACAACCTTGTCCTTCCGGCCGACCTTCGCGCCGATCGCGGCGCCAAGACCGTACCCCATCGTCCCGAGGCCGCCGCTTGTGAGCAGCTGACCCGGGCGGTTAAAGCGGTAATGCTGGGCGGCCCACATCTGGTGCTGGCCGACGTCGGTGGCAATGATTGCGTCTCCGCCGGTGATCCGGTACATCGCTTCGACCATGGAAGGTCCGTTCAGACCGTCTCTGTCCCAGACAAGCGGATATTTTTCCTTGTCTTCGCGGATATGGCGCATCCAATCCTCGTGGTGAAGCTGCGGAAGCTTCGCGTTAAGTTGCCGCAATATCTCCCGCACATCGCCCACAACGCTGGCGTCGGTCTGCACGTTTTTGTTAATCTCCGCCGGATCAATGTCAAACTGCAGAATCTTCGCGTGCTGGGCGAATTTTCTGGCGTTGCCCGTCACGCGGTCAGCGAATCTGGCTCCGATGGCGATGAGCAGATCACACTCACTCGCCGCGAAATTGCTGGTCTTCGTCCCGTGCATTCCGATCATTCCCGTGTAGTGCGGGTCATTTCCGTCGATACAGCCCTTGCCCATCAGAGAGTCACCGGCCGGCGCGTCGATCCGGCTGACGAACTCCCGCAGCTCCCTGTACCCGCCGCTTCGCACGACGCCGCCGCCCACGTAGACGAAAGGCTTCTTCGCCGACTCAATCATCGCAAGGGCCCGGCCCAGGTCCTCTTCCCGGATCGTGTCTGTCACCGGCAGAATTTCCTGTGCCTTCTCCGGTACATATTCACAAGGCGTCGAGGTGACATTTTTCGTGATATCCACCAGGACAGGGCCCGGGCGGCCGGACTTTGCAATCGCAAAGGCCCGGCGGACGGTGTCCGCCAGATCCTTCACGTCTTTCACGATAAAGTTGTGTTTGGTGATCGGCAGGGTCACGCCGGTGATGTCGATCTCCTGAAAGGAATCCTTGCCGAGCAGACTGATGCCGACGTTGCAGGTGATCGCCACGATCGGGACAGAGTCCATGTACGCTGTGGCGATCCCGGTGACCAGATTGGTGGCTCCCGGGCCGCTCGTCGCAAAGCACACGCCGACCTTCCCGGTGGCGCGCGCATATCCGTCCGCCGCATGGGCTGCGCCCTGCTCGTGGCTCATCAGGTAATGGGTGATCTCATCGCTGTGTTTGTAGAGAGCGTCGTACACGTCCAGAATCGCACCGCCCGGATACCCGAAGACGGTGGTCACCCCCTGCTCTTTCAGCGTCTCAATGAGAATCTCAGCTCCTGTAAGTTTCATGCCTTTCTCCTGCTGTCTGTCAGTCCTGCTCTGCGGGAGTCTTCTTCTCCCCCGGGATCTCCAGTACCGCGCCGCGGTTGCCGCTCGTAACCAGATACTGATATCTCTTCAGATATCCGGTTGTCACCTTCGGCTCTCTCGGCTGCCATGCAGCGCGCCGCTTTGCGAGTTCTTCGTCGGACACCTTCAGCTCGATCCGGCAGTTCGGAATGTCAATGTGAATCAGATCGCCTTCCTGTACAAGCGCGATCGGACCTCCGACTGCCGCTTCCGGCGATACATGTCCGATGGACGCGCCGCGGCTGGCGCCGGAGAACCGCCCGTCGGTGATCAGAGCCACCGAAGAGCCGAGCCCCATGCCGGCGATCGCCGAAGTCGGATTCAGCATCTCGCGCATACCCGGGCCGCCCTTTGGTCCCTCGTAGCGGATGACAACCACGTCGCCCGGAACGATCTTTCCTCCGGTGATGGCAGATATTGCGTCCTCCTCGCAGTCAAACACTCTGGCCGGGCCGTCATGCACCATCATCTCCGGCACAACCGCCGAGCGCTTAACAACCGAGCCGTCCGGCGCAAGGTTCCCGGAAAGGACCGCAAGACCGCCGGTCTTCATGTACGGATTGTCGATCGGCCGGATGATCTGCGGATTGAGATTCTGTGCATCTGCAATATTCTCGCCGATGGTCCTGCCGGTTACCGTCATGCAGCTGGTGTCCAGAAGTCCGGCGTCCGCCAGCTCCTTCATGACCGCATACACGCCGCCGGCTTCGTTCAGATCCTCGATATATGTCGGACCGGCCGGTGCGAGGTGGCACAGATTCGGCGTCCTCTCGGAGATCTGGTTGGCATACTTGATGTCGAAGTCAAATCCGATCTCGTGTGCGATCGCCGGAAGATGCAGCATCGTGTTGGTAGAGCAGCCAAGTGCCATGTCAACCGTCAGAGCGTTGATGATGGACTTCTTCGTGATGATGTCTCTCGGGCGGATATTCTTCCGGTACATGTCCATGACGGCCATGCCGGCGTGCTTTGCGAGGCGCAGACGGTCCGAGTAAACGGCCGGGATCGTTCCGTTGCCGCGAAGGCCCATTCCGATCGCCTCCGTCAGGCAGTTCATGGAGTTCGCGGTGTACATGCCGGAACAGGATCCGCAGGTCGGGCAGACCTTCTCCTCGTACTCGGTTACTTCCTCCTTGCTCATCGTCCCGGCAGCGTACGAGCCGACTGCCTCAAACATCGAAGAAAGGCTTCTCTTGCGCCCGCCGATATGTCCTGCGAGCATCGGTCCGCCGGATACGAATACAGTCGGAACATTCACGCGGGCAGCCGCCATGAGCAGGCCGGGTACGTTCTTGTCGCAGTTCGGCACCATGACCAGCGCGTCAAACTGATGCGCGAGCGCCATCGCCTCGGTGGAATCCGCGATCAGGTCGCGGGTCACCAGCGAATACTTCATTCCGATGTGCCCCATCGCGATGCCGTCGCAGACCGCGATGGCGGGGAAGACGACCGGCATGCCGCCGGCCATGGCGACGCCCAGCTTGACGGCTTCGGTGATCTTGTCCAGGTTCATGTGGC
>DGVL01000103.1:12090-19140 GCA_002394965.1 Lachnospira sp. UBA4285 | reverse complement strand
TTTTTTTGGTGGGAACCAAAAAAACGGGTGCCCTCACAGGCACCCGTACGACGTTCCCCGATTACAGCATCGGATTCTATCAGAATGTAAAGAACAGTCCCATTTTCTTGAACGGCTTGCGCAGCGCCATGTACAGCACAACCACGACAACGGAAGATACCGCGGCGTTGATAGCTGTCACGCCGAAATTGATGGCGAAGGACACATCGGCAGCCGGCTTGCCGAGAATCACGATCTTGTACACATACCGCAGCGACGGATCAACGAATACATTGAAAAGAAGGCCGACAACCGTGGAGATGATGACCCACCGGAGAATCCCGCCTGAATCCGTCCGTCTTGTGATATGCCCCGCTCTGTGCGCGATCAGGCCGACAATCACCCCCAGCAGAAATTTCACCAGGAATGTGACCGGCGCCTCGACGATGTAGACCGGGTCGATCAGGTCGGCAATCGTCAGGCCGATGGCCCCGCCGAGTCCGCCGTAGACACTTCCCAGGAACAGCGCACCCAGAACGACGAATGCATTCCCGAGCGTTATGGATACCTGCCCGCCGCCTGGTGTCGGGATCCGGATGGAAAGGAAGGTAAATACCACGTACGTGATCGCCGCGAAGACAGCCGCAAACGCGAGTTTTTTGATGTGATCCGGTCTGTCCTCTGCCTTGTTAGCATTGGCTGTTACAGTTGTCATACTCAAATCCTCTCTTCTCTCAAGATTTCTGCTATTGCAGATCCTTGAGCCTCAGTATAGCCCGATTTGGTATTATGACAATTGCCAGTTTTTGCTAATTTTATATGACCAGTCTGTCACTCCTCCCGAAAGCCTTCCGGATCCTGTCAGCCTTTCACCGCACCGAGGGCGACACCGCCGACGATATACCGGGACAGGATGATATACACCACAATCACCGGGAAGATGGAGAACGCTATCATCATGTATACCTGTCCCATGTCAAACTTCAGCCAGTCGGCCGCGCGAAGCTGGGCGATCAGGATCGGAAGCGTCTTCATCTTGTCGTTGTGAAGAATCAGGGCCGGTGTGAAGTAATTATTCCAGCTTCCGACAAAGGCAAAGATCATCTGAACCGCCATGGCAGGCTTCATGATCGGCAGCACGATCCGGTTAAACGTCCGGAATTCCGACGCACCGTCAATCCGGGACGCCTCAACAAGCGACATCGGAAGAGCACTCGTCATGTACTGCTTCATGTAGTAGAACACCGCCGGCGAGGCTATGGCCGGAATAATCAGCGGGATGAAGTTGTCCTCCAGCCCCATCCGGTCGACGAGCTGTACAAAGCCAAGCGCTGTCACCTGCGTCGGAATCATCATGACGCTCAGAATGAAGGTGAACATGAACTTCTTCAGCTTGAAATCATACACATGGATCGCATACGCAGTCATAGAAGAAAAGTACACTGTCAGGACCGACGAGGTGATCGCGATGAAGAAGCTGTTGAACAAGCCGTTGAAGACCGGCAGAGTTCCCTGGATCAGATTATTCCAGTTCTCGAGCAGATGCGTGCTGGGGATCGGCGAGAATCCCCGTCCCAGCTCGCCGTTGGAGCGGGTTGCGTTGATAAACAGAATATAGAACCACACCAGGCACAGAAACGACATGACAGCCAGTACGATGTATGCCACCACTCTCCGGCCATGCCCCGCGCGTTTCACTCTTTTTCTCTTCTGTTCCATGCCCCTCATCTCCTTTCCGCTTTTCTGCTGCGCTTGGCCGGTTTTCCGTAACTGTCATCTGCCGTGCCGCCGACCATCCGGTACACAAGGAGACTCAGCAGCCCCGTGATGATGAACAGAATAACCGAGAGCGCGCCGGCCATACCGTAGTTCTTGCTGTACAGATGATTGTTCAGGTACATGATCATCGTCATGGACGCGCGGTTCGGATCGCCCGTGCCGCCGGTCAGGATCTGCGGAACATCAAACATCTGCAGTCCGCCGATGAGCGACGTGATCATCACGTACAAAAGGATCGGCTTGAGAAGCGGCAGCGTTATCTTCCAGAAGACCTGGCTTGACGTGGCTCCGTCCACCTGGGCCGCCTCGTAGAGCGACGTATCAATGCCCATCATGCCGGCCATCAGGAGGATCGTCGTGTTGCCAAACCACATGATGAAGTTCATGAACGCCACCAGTCCTCTCGTACTACCCACGTGCGAGAAGAACGAATACGGCTGCGAAAAAATGCCCGCTCCGACCAGAATAGAATTAATCGGGCCCGAATCAGAGAACAGCGTGAAAAACAGCATGGCAAATGCCGCCGCCATGATCAGATTCGGCAGGTAGATGACCGTCTTGAAGAACCTCTGCCCTTTAAGCCGCAGAGACGGATCGGAAAACCAGTATGCCAGGATCAGAGAGAGCACGATCTGGGGGATAAATCCCAACACCCACATAATCATGGTGTTCGCGAAATATGTCGGGAGATCGCCGGTCGTTATCAGCTTTGCGTAATTGGCCAGTCCCACGAAGTTCGGCCCGATCTGTTTGAGTCCGGACCGGTAATTCTCAAAAAAGCTGTTGTAGATGGTATCGATCAGCGGAATCAGCTGAAAGATCACATACACGATCACAAAAGGCAGCAGGAAGATATAGCCCCATTTGTTATACCTCGCGGTTCCTGCCCTTTTTTTCTTCTTGTTCATGCAAGGCCTCCTGCTGCACGATTTTTTGGAAAGTAAAAAGCCTGTCCGGTTTTTCGCCGGACAGGCTTTCTGTACTCAGACGCCGTCTTGTTTCCGGCTTACCTGTGCGGATATCAGGAATCAGTCTGCCTGAACATCCGGATATTTCTCATTCACAGCCTTCTTGAACTGTGTCAGGGCATCGTCGTAGGAAGCGTTGCCGTCGAAGTAATTCTTCATCGCCTTCTGGAACTCCTCGTTGCATCCCTGGTCGTAGTCGGAGATGTTGCTCATGTCAACCTTTTCGGCTCCCTCAGAGAGTTCCTTGTACGGATTCTGTCCGCCGAGGATGTAGGTGATGTTGCCGGGCTTCATCTTTCCGTCATCGCCCTGCGCCGGAGCCACCGGATCAATGGTCTCCCCTGCCAGTGCGGCATTCACGCTCTTGCTGTTCACGCAGTCCGCATCCTTCAGGGAGATATCTTTGAGGATATCCTTGTCTGTGGTCATCTTCAGCATGATGTCCTTGACCAGTGCCGGGTTATCCGTTCCGGTCGCCGCTGCAATCCAGGTGCCGCCCCAGTAGAAGGACTGCGGTCCTGCGCAGAAGCCCCAGCCGCCCTGGCCGGCGATCGAGGATGTGTCATCACCCTTCATGGAGAAGTTGATCAGCCATGCCGGCCCGAAGTAGCAGAACACCTTGCCGTCCGGATAGAATCCTTTGCTCCAGTCATCGCTCCAAAGATCCTGCGTCCCGGTCTCGCCGGCATCCACAAGTGCCTTTGAGTCATCGACCCACTTCTTGATGTTGTCATCGACCGTCAGCTTTCCGTCCTTGACCCAGGGGGTCTTCACGTTGTTGGAATATACACGGTAGGTGTCATTCGTAGTGGCGGTGATGTTATAGCCGGCTTCCTTGAGCTTCGCAGCTGTATCCGTGAATGCACCCCAGTCTTTCACGGATTCCTGAACCGTGGCCGGATCGTCCGATCCGAGAACTTCCTTCGCCGCCTCGCGATTGTAAATCAAGCCTGCGGAACATGCCTGCCATGCAAGGCCTTTCAGATTTCCGCTCTTGTCCTTTACAATATCCTGCGTGTACTTGTACTGATCACTTATGTCGCTGTCGGAGATTCCCAGGTCTTTGAGCGACATGGTCACGTCTGCATTGACATATTTCAGCGCATAGTCGGCCTCCATCAGGAATATATCGACCTTGTCGTCTGCGGATGCCTTTGCGTTGTCCGGGAGAACCTTGTCGAGCTGATTCTGGTACGCATTGTCCTTGCTCGGTGTGATTGTCCACTTGACCGTCACATCGCCGATCTTACCGGTTGTCGCATCGACTTTCTCATACCCCGGATAGTGATCCTCCATTCTTGACTTGAACTCTTCATTCCAAGCCTGAATGTTGAGCACCTTGCCCTCGCTGCCGGATGCCGCCGCCTTGGTCGTGGTCTTTTCGGCCGCCTTGGTCGTCGTCTGCGCTGCCTTTGTGGTCGTCTGACCACCAGCTGCACTGCTCGTCGTTCCTCCTCCGGAAGCGCCGCACCCCGCGATCAGAGATGCCGCAAACGTCGCAGCCATCGCTGCACTCACCAGTCTCGTTTTTCTCATCGCAATTTCTCCCTTCATAGATATTGCATGATCAGTTGGTTTCTATTTTCCTGACGGTGTCCCCTTTCCAGAGTGCACCTTCAATGGTTATCCTTTTCAGATAGGATGTCTTCGGATGCTCAATCGAAGTGATCAGTTCCTTTGCCGCCTCCTGCCCCATCTTCTCGGCGTTCTGCCAGTAAGTCGTGAGCGGCGGCAGAAGCCTCTGTGAAAATTCCGACCCGTCGTATCCGGTGACAGATACATCCTCCGGGACACGGATCCCGACGCTCCGCAGATATTCAATCCCTCCGAATGCCGTCATATCATCCGGGTACATGATACAGGTCGGCGGCTTGGGAAGCTCCATGAGCCGCTTCGTACAGGCGGCTGCATCCTTTGAGTGCAGATATTTTCCCTCCACCAGATATTCATCCGGAATGCTTATGTCATTTTCTTCAAGCGCCGTGTAGAATGCCGCAACTCTGCGTTTTGTGACTTCTGCCTCCCCCTCGCCGTGTATATAGGCGATCCGGGAATGGCCCTCCGAGCACACATATGACGTCAGCGTGTGCATGCCTTTTACATTGTCGGATTCGATGGATGTCCGCGTATTGCAGACATAGTCGATCGTCACACACGGAAACGATGTTTCGTTCAGGAGCTTTCTCACCTCAGGGTCGTCGAAATCCTTGTTGACAACAACAGCCCCGTCAAGTCCCCGGTACAGACAGTTCTCGAGGAATCCCATCTTCCGGTTGACGTTGCGCAGAAATGTGATGTCGTATCCGAGCATCTCCGCTTCATTTTTAAATCCCTGCAGCACCCGGGAGAAATACTCATGCGTGAGCCCGCTGCCGGCCGCATCCTCCAGAAGTACACCGATGGTGTAGGAGCGTCTGGTCTTAAGCATCCGTGCCGCCGAGTTCGGAAGATAGTCCATCTGCTGCGCCGTATGACGCACCAGTTCCCTCGTCGCCGGGCTGATGTCATCTCTGCCGTTCAGCGCCTTGCTGACAGTGGCAACTGACATTCCGCACGCTTTAGCAATGTCCTTAAGTGACACCCCGCTCATCCGTCCCACCTCTGCTCCGGTTCTGGCCTTCGCACCTCTCACGGCTGCTTAATCGTTTTCGTGTTTTCAATATAGCACCCGGCAAGTGGCATTACAACCACAATTTTAATCTTATTATTCACAATTAAATTCAGCTTAAATTGTGCATATTGTACATTCACGATTTCATTTTCCGTTTTCTATTGAATAATCTGCCTCTCCGAAATATACTGAATTTCAGAAGATCGAAATCGTTTAAGACAATATTGGTTCTTTATTATACTTTCAGAAAAAGGGGGTTCTCATGAAGTTCGGCTATTTTGATGACGCTTTAAAAGAGTACGTGATCACAACTCCGGAAACGCCGCTCCCATGGATCAACTACCTGGGATGTAAGAATTTCTTCCGGCTCATCAGCAACACCGGCGGCGGATACTGCTTTTACAAGGATGCGCGCCTGCTCCGCCTGACGCGCTACCGCTACAACAACACACCTCTGGACAATAACGGCCACTATTTCTATATAAAAGACGGAAATACTATCTGGAACCCCGGCTGGCAGCCCTCACAGACGCCGCTTGACTTTTACGAATGCCGCCACGGCCTCGGGAGGACTGTCATAACCGGCCGCAAGAACGGTCTTGCAGCGTCTGTCACCACCCTGGTTCCGATCGGCGGAGACTGCGAACTGGCAAAAGTATCCCTAACCAACGAGGGCAACACCGACCGGCATTTTTCTCTCTATTCTTATCTTGAATTCTGCCTGTGGGATGCCGTCGATGACTGCAACAATTTCCAGCGCAACCTCTCGACCGGTGAGGTCGAGACCGGGATCCGAAGCGGCCGCTCCGCCATCTTCCACAAAACAGAGTACCGCGAGCGCCGGCGCCACTATGCCGCCGTCTACACGAGTCGGAAGGCCGACGGATTTGACACGGACCGCGCGTCGTTCCTGGGTGTTTACGGATCGCCCGCCTCACCTGCCATGGTGCGCAGGGGAACTTCCGGAGACGAGATCGCAAGCGGCTGGTCACCGATCGCATCGTTTCGCTTTGACCTGACACTTTCTCCCGGCCAGAAAACAGACCTGGTGTTCATGCTGGGATTTATCGAAAACGATTCAGACGCCAAGTGGGAGTCCAAAGGCGTCATCAATAAGAAAAAGGCAGACGCCATGGCTCAGCAGTTCTGCGGCGTGGAGCAGTTTGACAAAGCTGAAAAGGAACTTGCCGCGTACTGGGATCAACTGCTTGGCAACTTCCAGCTGACATGCGACGACCCGAAGCTAAGCCGCATGGTCAACATCTGGAATCAGTACCAGTGCATGGTCACTTTCAACATGTCCCGTTCTGCCTCGTACTTCGAGACCGGCACCGGCCGCGGTATGGGATTCAGGGATTCCTGTCAGGATCTGCTCGGATTCGTGCACATGATCCCCGGGCGCGCGAGGCAGCGGATCCTGGACATCGCCGCGACGCAGTTCCCGGATGGCAGTGCGTACCACCAGTACCAGCCGCTGACCAAGAAAGGCAATGCCGCCATAGGATCCGGCTTCAACGACGATCCGCTCTGGCTGATCGCAGCGGTCAGTGCCTATATCCGCGAGACCGGCGACTACAGTATTCTGGACGCCCCGGTCCCCTTTGACAACGATCCGAAGACGGCCGTCTCTCTGATGGAGCATCTGCGCCGCTCGAAGGACCATGTGGTGAATAACCTCGGTCCGCACGGTCTTCCGCTCATCGGCCGCGCCGA
>DGVL01000103.1:0-12040 GCA_002394965.1 Lachnospira sp. UBA4285 | reverse complement strand
TCGGCCGCGCCGACTGGAACGACTGTCTGAATCTCAACTGCTTTTCCAGTGAACCGGGCGAATCCTTCCAGACTGCCGGTCCCAGTGAAGGACCGGTCGCTGAGTCTGTCTTCATTGCCGGCATGTTCATGAAGTACGCGGCACAGTACCGCGATCTGTGCCACATAACAGGGCACGAAGAAGAAGCCGCTTCCGTCCAGACAGAGCTTGAGCAGATGAATCACGCTATCCTCACTTCCGGATGGGACGGAAAGTGGTTTCTTCGGGCGTATGACGCCAACGGCGAAAAAGTCGGATCGCACACATGTGAGGAAGGTCAGATCTACATCGAGCCCCAGGGGTTCTGCGTACTGGCCGGAGTCGGGAAAAAGACCGGTGAGGCAGAAGCGGCCCTGGAGTCTGTCAGAGAGCGGCTCGACACGAAGTACGGCACAAGGATTCTGGCCCCCTCCTACACGGAATATCACCTGAACCTGGGTGAGATCTCCTCCTATCCGCCGGGGTACAAGGAGAACGGAGCCATCTTCTGTCACAACAATCCGTGGATCTCCATTGCCGAGGCAGTGATGGGACACGGCGACCGGGCCTTTGAAGTCTACCGCCGCATCTGCCCTGCCTATCTGCAGGACGTGTCGGAGATTCACCGCACCGAGCCATACGTGTACTCGCAGATGATCGCCGGTCCTGACGCCGCGCGCTTCGGCGAGGCCAAAAACAGCTGGCTGACAGGCACAGCCGCCTGGACATTCGTCAATGTGTCCCAGTACATTCTGGGCATTCAGCCGACTCTTGCCGGTCTGAAGATCGATCCCTGCATTCCGGAGGACTGCCGTGGCTTCACAGTGACCAGGCGTTTCCGCGGAGCGACATTTGTCATCCGGGTTGAAAATCCGGACGGGCGCTGCAGCGGAGTCCGGCACCTGCGGGTCAACGGAGAAGAACTGGAGGGGAACGAAATCCCCGTCACCAAAGACGACGCAGGGAAAGTATTTGACGTGACGGCGCAGATCTGAAGTATTCGCTCTGCGTGAAAAAAGACGGGCAACAGGAAATGTGCTATTCAGCCATTTTCTGCTGTCCGTCTTTTTCGTTTTTATGTCAGGATCCGCCCGTCTTTAACCCTTCCCGAACTTCATGTTGCCGGTATTCCAGAGCTTCTCATAGGCAATGCCGGTGACACGTTCGCAGATCTTCTTCTCTTCTTCTGTAACCTCCGACGTATCCTCGCCCTTCCGGCGCGCGATGTCCTTCTGGATCACCTCGAACTCGCGGCGCTGAATCGGGAAGCGCAGGCCCAGGGCAAAAAGTCCGGCGACAAGGATGACCGGGACGAAGATGTAGATCAGTGCGATGCCGCGCTGCGTGAACGCAGCCTGACGCAGCCCCTGTGCGGCTGCTCCCGAGTCGTATCCGACAGCCGCGATGAGCCAGCCGATGCAGGCTGCAGACAGTCCCGAGGAAATCTTTCTGGCGAATGTCGCCATGCCGGATACCGTCCCCGGCCGGCGGACCGATGTGACGAGTTCGTCGACGTCCGCCATATCCGCCATGATCGCGAAAATACTCGTGAGCGTGGCCGCGTTGCCAAGTCCCACAAAGAATGTCAGGATGAGCACCGGAACGATATCGGCGCCCTCATAGGAGAAGAACAGCAGCCCCAGCATCGCCACGATCCGGATGGGCGCGCCGATGAGAATTGTCGTGCGCTTGGAAGTCCTTGCCATGACCGGTCCGAAGATCAGCATGCCAATCAGCTGCGCGACCAGAATGATCGCCATCAGATATACCAGATAATTATTCGCGTATCCGTTCAGGACGTCATCCACATAGTACACAGCCATGCCGGACACAAAATCCATGCCACACTGGCCGGTCAGATAAATACCGACGAAGATGCGGAACGACCGGCTCCTGAAAACGCTCGCCGCCTGCGCGAAGCTCTCGCTCATGCTGGTCTTCACCGGTTCCTTCTGTTTCTCCCACGTCCCGGCAAAGGTGCCGACCGATGTGATGCCGTACAGAACGGCGAAAAGGAGCGCCACCCGCAGATACGAGGAAGCATCCGTGTTGTCCTTGATCATAAGCGACGGCACCAGACCGGACACCATGGATCCGAACGTCGACCAGAGCATCCGCACATTCGAGAAGCGGGACCGCATCGCATAGTCGTCAATCATGTCAGGCAGCAGCCCGTTGTACGGAACCATGATGATGGTGAAGGCCGTTGAGAACAGCACGTACATCAGCACATAGAACACGAACTGCACGGCCACGCTGTCCGTGGGTATCGTGAGCCACAGAAGCACGAAGGCCATGGAAGTGAGCAGCCCGCCGACCAGAATATAAAACCGCTTCGGGCCGAACCGCGATTTTGAGCGGTCCACAATATTGCCCATGATCGGATCCGTGATGGCATCCCAGACATGACCGATCAGTGGAATAAACGCAGCCAGTGCCGCCGGCATCCCCAGCGCCTTGGTCATGAATACGGTGAAGAATGTATTGATGATGACAAATGCGCCGCCGCCCGAAAACTCCGCCATACCGTACATGAGCCGGGCTCCCAGCTTCGTGGACGGTTTTCTGCCGCTGATCTCCTGCATACCTGCCTCTCTCTTCTCTTTTCTCACGTTGCCTGCATCGTATGGAAACCTGCTTATTCAGCATGGTTTCTTCCATTTGCCATTATTATACGGCAGCATATCCGGGAAAGGAAGTCATTCTGTCAGATTTTGCCGCAGTGGAATATATACTTTACAGCAAATTTACATATGGTAATGGTATAATGGTCTAAAGTACGACCTGTCATCAGGAAATGCTTAAAGGAGGCTTTACTTGAAAGCAAACAGGTGTCCGAAGGTCGCCGCACTGATCGATATCGGCAGCAGCGAGACCCGAATGCAGATCGCCCAGGTGCGGAAGGGGAAGATGGACCGGATCGAAGCGCTCTCCTATCCGGTCGCACTCGGCCGCGACGTATACGCGACCGGCCGAGTCAGCCAGACGACGGTCCGGGAACTGATAAAAGCACTGGAAGGTTTTCTGAATGTCATTCGGGAATACGCGGTGAGCGACGTCACCGCCGTGACCACCACCGCGCTGCGGCGCGCCAAAAACCGCGACCTGGTGCTGGATCAGGTGAAGATCCGCACCGGGATCGACATCAGAGTCCTGGAGGACAACGAAGAAAAGTCCCTGATATACTATGAGATGATCCGCACTCTGCGCGAATCCTCCGCTCTTCCGGACGAAACGACGCTGTTCTCCTTCGTCGGATCCGGGAGCGTCGGCATCGCCTTCTACAACGGCCGGACCATGTACGACTCCATGACGGTGCCGACCGGCGCCCTGCAGCTGGGTGAGATGTTTCGCAGCATCCAGCAGACGACCGATGACTTCGGCCATGTCATCGCAGACTACATTCATTCCATGCTCACCTATGACAATCTGGAGGTCGACTGCCGGAATATACGCCATGTCGTGTTCACGGGGAGCATGATCAGCGTCATTGCGGCCATGACAGACTGTCCCTTCACAGGAGGGATGTACCGGATTCCGGTAGAGAAGATGCGCGCCCTGTACGATGAGATCCGCGCGCAGAGGCCGGAATCCATTGCGATTCGCTATAAGGTCAGCATCCGCATTGCAGAGATGCTCTATCTGTCGCTTGCTCTGTATCTGTCGCTCGTCTCATTCACGCAGGCGGACACAGTGCTCTCCCCCCGCTCTGACATGAGCGACTGTCTGATCCGCAGTGTCCTCATCCCTGCAGAGCTTGCGGCATACAGAGACTATCTGCTGGATATCGTTCTGTCCTGCGCGGCGACCACGGCAGACTTCTACCACTGCAACAAGGCGCACTCGGAGTACATCCGGGACATCAGCCTGAAGATGTTTGACCGACTCTCATCCCAGCACAGCCTGTCGCAGCGCGACCGCGCGGTACTGGAGCTTGCCTGTGTGCTGCACGAATGCGGCCACGCGGTTTCCGCGCGGCATCATCTTCAGTCCGGATACGATGTCATCCGGCACACAGATCTCATCGGCGCAACGAAAGGCGATATGCTCCTGGCCGCCACGATCGCCCGCTACAACGAGCTGGAGGAACCGGATCTGTCCGATCCGGAATTTGAATCCCTGCCGGAGGACAGCCGCACCCGGGCCGCCAAACTCACGGCCATCTTCCGCGCGGCGAACGCTTTGGACAACACACACACCGAGAAGCTCTCGGACATCACGGTGCGGATGCGGGAAGAGACCTTGGAGATCGCCGGAAGAACCAACGAGAACATGTATCTGGAGCGCTACGCCTTTGAGCAGTGTGCCGCGTATTTTACAGATGTGTTCGGTACCGGCATAAGGCTGCGGGTCAGAAGTGCTTTAAAATAACAAAGGATTCCCAGGAAGGATGAAAACTATGCCTGACGACAGGAAAAAAAAAGATAAAAAAAAGGTAACCACCAGTAAGGAGAATACGCCTTACACTTCGATGGAGAATCTCAATGAGTCCATCCCCGGTGCCGCTTTTCCAACTGTAAAAACAGACGTCATCGCAGCCGGTGTGAAGCCGCTTTCGCAGCCGGAGAACCCATATCCGTATTACAACCGGGAACTCTCGTGGGTGGATTTTGACGCAAGAGTGCTGGACGAAGCATACGAGACAGAAAACCCGGTCCTTGAGCGCTGCCGGTTTCTGGGCATAACCGGAAGCAATCTGGATGAGTTCTTCATGGTACGCGTGGCAGGCGTCCAGGTACAGGTCGATCACAAGTACAGCAAACGGGACGTGTCCGGCCTCACACCGGAGCAGCTTTACAAGATGCTTTCCGATAAGATACACGATTTTTCCGAAAAGCAGTACTCCTGCCTGCGGCGCTCGATTCTGCCGACTCTGCGCCACGAGGGAATTGAATTCATCCGTCCCGATAAGATGAATGAACAGCAGCTCTCGTTCATTCGCTCCTACTTTGACAAAGTCCTCTTTCCGGTCCTCACGCCGCTTGCCATCGACAGCTCCCGGCCGTTCCCGTTTCTGGCCAATAAAAGCCTGAACATCTGCGTGCGGCTCAAGGTGACCGATCCGGCGGACTATGAGCGCAAAGGCAAGGATAAAAAGGGCAAGGGAAAAGAGCGGCAGGAAGCCTTCGCCGTGGTTCAGGTTCCCGGCATCCTGCAGCGTTTTCTGGAGATACCGGGTGAGGCCGGACATACTTTCTGCCTTCTGGAGGACATCATCATCCGCTTCATGGACCGGCTTTTTGAGGGAAATGAGATTCTCTCCTGCAGCCCGTTCCGCCTCACCAGGAACTCAGATCTGGAAATCGACGAGGACTCGGAGGATCTTCTGATCGAGATCCGCGAGTCGATCAAAAAGCGCAAGAGAGGCAAGCCGGTGCGGCTCGAGCTGATGAGCGGCTGTGACCCGGCTACGGCGAAATTCCTGACAGGACAGCTGGATGTGCACAAAGAAGCCATCTATGTGGAGAATAGTCCTCTCGATCTGACGCTGTTCTCCAAATTCGCCAACATCGAAGGAGAGGACCGGCTGCGCTATCCGAAGCTCACGCCGGTCAATCCGCCGGCCGATTTCTGGGGATACAGCGACATCTTCCAGGCAATCCGCGACAAGGACCGCATGGTACATCACCCGTACGAAAGCTTCGACTCCGTCGTCAGCTTCGTCCGCCAGGCGGCCGATGACCCGGACGTACTGGCAATCAAGGAGACGCTGTACCGCGTTTCGGGGCACTCCCCCATTATCGCTGCGCTCATCCGCGCCGCCGAAAACGGAAAGCAGGTCACCGTACTGGTAGAACTCAAGGCGCGCTTTGACGAGGAGAACAACATCAACTGGGCCCTGAAGCTCGAGCATGCGGGCTGCCACGTGATCTACGGTCTGGTCGGCCTGAAGACACACTGCAAGATAACGCTGGTTGTGCGACAGGAGGAAGATGGAATCCGCCGCTATCTGCACATGGGCACCGGAAACTACAACGACTCCACGGCGAAACTGTACACGGACATCGGCATGTTCACCTGCCGGGAGCCGTTCGGCGCGGATGCGTCAGGTCTTTTCAACTTCCTGTCCGGATACTCGCGCCCGCCGATCTTCAGCGAGATGATCGTGGCGCCTCACGGCATGCGCGATACCTTCGAGGCGCTCATCCGCCACGAGACAGACAATGCGAAGAAAGGCCTGCCTTCCGGTATCACCGCGAAGGTCAACTCGCTCGTTGACCCGCAGATCATCAACCTGCTGTATGACGCCAGCCGGGCCGGTGTGAGGATCCGCCTGATCGTCCGCGGCATCTGCTGCCTCATCCCGGGTCTCTCCGGAGTATCGGAGAACATCACCGTCATCTCCATCGTTGGACAGCTCCTCGAGCACAGCCGCATCTTCCGCTTTGAAAACGGCGGAAACCCGCGGATCTTCATGGGATCCGCAGACTGGATGCCCCGCAACCTGGACCGCCGCGTGGAGCTGGTGTTCCCGATTCTGGATGAGGATCTGAAGAAGCGCGCTTTCGCCATACTGGATATGATATGGTCGGACAATGTGAACGCGCGTCAGATGATGTCGAACAAAGAATACGTACATATTGAACACAGGGGCAGACCTGCGGTAAACTCTCAGCAGGAGTTCATCCACATCGCGCGGGAGAAATTCGAGGAACGCCAGGCCGCGCAGATGGCGAGCCCGGCCCACCCGAAAGAAAGCCCGCGGTCTGCGGAAGAAGATGAAATCTGATGACTTATAAAAGAGGAGGGTTACATGCTTCGAGTTGGGATTCTTACCAGCGGCGGCGACTGCCAGGGACTGAACGCCGCGATTCGTGCCGTGGGAAAGGCGCTGTATCTGGAATTTGGCAAGGAGGTCGAGATCTATGGACTCCGCGACGGGTACAAAGGGCTGATCACGGGCGATGTCTGGAAGATGACTCCGGCTGATTTCTCCGGGATCATCAACCTTGGCGGCACAATTCTGGGAACCAGCCGCGAGCCATACAAGCTTCTGATCTCCGGAACGGCGGAAGCAAAAGAAAAGGTCGAGGGCATGAAGTCCACCTACAAGAAGCTTAAGCTGGACTGCCTGGTGATCCTGGGAGGCAACGGAACGCACAAGACTGCCAATCTCCTCTCAGAGCTCGGAATGCATGTCGTCACGCTTCCCAAGACCATTGACAACGATCTGTGGGGGACGGACGTCACGTTCGGATTCCAGTCCGCTGTTGCCGTCGCAGCGAACGTACTTGACTCCATCCACACCACGGCCACGAGCCACGGCCGCGTATTCATCGTAGAAATCATGGGACACAAGGTCGGCTGGCTGACGCTCTACGCCGGCATCGCCGGATCTGCCAATGCAATTCTGCTGCCCGAAATTCCATATGATCCGAAGGTCCTCGCCCGCATGATCGACCGGCGCAGCAAGAAGGGAAAGCGCTTCTCCATCATCGCCATCGCCGAGGGAGCCATGACCAGAGACGAGGCGAAGCTGAACAAGCGGGAATTCCGCAGCAGACGTGAGCAGCAGGCATATCCGTCTGTCGCGTACCAGCTTGCGGATGAGCTCGGAAGCCTGACCGGACATGAAGTCCGCGTCGCCGTTCCGGGTCACATCCAGCGCGGCGGCAGCCCATGCCCGTACGACCGGGTACTGGCCACGCGCTTCGGAACCGCAGCAGCCAGACTCATCCGCGAGAAGAACTGGGGCAATATGGTCGGCATGCGCGACGGCATCATCGTGCCGGTTCCGCTAAAGGAAGTGGCCGGAAAGCTCAAGACCGTTCCGCTCGACAACGACGTCATCCAGACAGCCAGAGACATCGGCATATCGTTTGGCGACAAATGAACCCGTTCCTCAATAAAAGGCTGCGATCAGGCGATGACCGTCTGACCGCAGCCTTTTTCGTGTCTGAGATAACCTGCCCTGCTTTAATACAGTCCCAGCCCCTTGGCCACATTCACAACAAAGTCCTGCGCGTTGGTCACAATGCCGTGTGCGGAAAGCGATCCGCGGTCCGTCAGCTTGTTGACGGTGAACTCCGAGATGTCGACGCAGTAGAAATACACCTGCCGGACGCTCTTATCCGGCAGAACGCGGTAAGACGGTGTCATATTGCCCGTCGCAATGGTGTGAAGCATCGTCGCCATACAGATGACGGTGGTCGCTTTGCGCACCTGCGCGCGCATGGCGTCCTGCGCCTCGTAGACATTCCCATACACCGGCGGAAGCGGTCCGTCGTCCCGGATCGAGCCGGCGAGCACATACGGCACGTGACACTTCTCACAGGTATAGATGATTCCGTTGTCGATATGTTCGCGGCGGATGAACTCCGGGATCGAGCCGTAATACTTCACGCGGTTGATCGTGTCGAGATGGTTGTAGTGACCGTTCGGCACATTCTCCTGCGTGTAGATATTCTGGCCCAGCGCTGTGTGCAGGTAAGCCCCCTCCAGGTCGTGCGTGGCCAGCGCATTGCCGGCCAGAACCGCGTCGGCATATCCCGCCTCTATGATCCGCGAGAACGCCTGGCGCGCGTCGTGGTCAAAGGCAAATGCCGGTCCCATGACCCACACGACGTATCCATGCTCCCGCTCGTATTGCAGAAGCTCGTAGAGCTCATCATAGTCCCGGGAAAAAGCGGTTTCTCTGGACCTTCCCTGCCGGAAAGCGAATGTCTGCCGTATACCTTCTTCTTCCCGGAAACCGTCCGGATACACAAAAATTCCCTCGCTTGCGTCCTCAGTCCGGCCGGTCACGACCAGATCGCCTTTCCTCAGCAGCCGGAACTCCCGGACGATAATCCTGCCGTCCTCCAGGACCGGAACACAGTCCATCCGGCTGTCCTCCGCCAGAAGCCATCTGCCGCCGATCTTGAAGTACTCCGGGTAGATGCTCATAGCGTGATACCCTTCGGGTGCCACCGCGTCCTTCGGAGCCTCCGCAAGCGCTGCATCCGGAGCATCTGCAAACCGTTTTTCCTGAAAATCCGGCGGACAATACTCTCTGAGTCTGAATGCCATGTCACTTTCTCCCTTCTTTAAAAAACGGACAGAAAGCCATTAGCAATGGCTTCTGCCCGTCCTCTCTGACAAGTTCAGCAAAATGTTCCGTTTTCCACTTCTTCAAAGAACTTCTCACCCTCGCGCTCATAGAGTTCCTTGTCGGTCAGGTAGGATGCGGCGTGCGCTGCCCCCTGCACCCACACGATCCGCTTTGGCGCGCTGCAGGCAATATAATTGCGCTCCCCGTTCTCCGGCAGGACGAATGTATCCGCCGTCCCGTGAATGAACAGCACCGGAAGTTTCCGGTTCTGGTGCAGGGCTGCCGCAGCATCGGCATCGGCAAAGGAGAAGCCGGCTCTCAGGCGGCACTTAAGTTCCTCGATCCACAGCAGCGGATAGGGCGGGAGATGCAGCACACGGCTCGCCTGATCCGCAAAGATGTCGCGCACAGAACTGTAGCCGCAGTCCGCGATGGTACCTCTGACACTCTTTGGCATCGGGAGCGCGGAGGCCATCTCGACGCTCGCTCCGCCGAGCGACACGCCAAAGAGGTAGATTGGAAGTTCTCCTCCCTCGTGCTTGTCAAGCCACACGGCCCAGCGGGCGATGTCCCGCTTCTCCAGCGCACCGTATGTGATGTAATCGCCGCCGCTTTTGTTCGTGCCCCTCTCATCGATCAGCAGAACATCGCAGCCGATCCGGTGAAGCCAGCGGACCTGACCGCCAAAGTCCCAGAAGCCGCTCACGCGGTAACCGTGGGCGCAGAGCACAGCGCGCTTCGGGCCGGTTCCTGCAGCTCCGTCCCCGGCCCCCGCCGGGAAAAACTTCGCGTGAAGTCTCACGCCGTCATCCGCCGTGATCCACACGTCCTCCATCGGCTGCGCCTCGCACCAGGCCACCCCCATCTTCTTGCCGCGGGAATAGTCGGTCTCTCTCTCTCCTGAGCTCTTGCCCGTGAAGCGGGACAGCGGCCCGTGAAGCGTCAGGCTTTCCCGGGTCAGCGCCATGCGAAACAGCACCTCACAGGCACCGCCATAGGCGGCTGCGCCAAACAGCACACCGGCCGCCAGTGCCCTTCTCAACTTTTTACCCATCTTTTAATTCCTCTCCCGCAGGATCTCTTTTCACGCGAGGGTATCCGCAATCTCCCGGATCAGTTTCTCGGTGTCATCCCAGCCGAGGCACGGATCCGTGATAGACTTCCCGTACACACCGTCACCGATCTTCTGACAGCCCGGCTCAATATAGCTCTCAATCATAAGCCCCCGGACCATCTCCTTCACTTCCCGGCTGTGCCGCATACTGTGCAGAACTTCCTTCGCGATCCGGATCTGCTGCATATACTGCTTCCCGGAATTGCTGTGATTGCAGTCCACGATTACCGCCCGGTTCTTCACGTCGGTCTTCTGATACATATTGTACAGTCGGATCAGATCCTCATAGTGATAATTCGGAACCGCCGCACCGTGTTTGCTGATCGCGCCGCGCAGAATCGCGTGGGCATACGCATTGCCCGTGGAGTGCACTTCGTAATTCCTGTAAATAAAGGTCTGCGGCGCCTGGGCAGCCACAATCGCATTGAGCATCACGGAAAAGTCGCCCGATGTCGGGTTCTTCATCCCGCACGGGATGTCCAGCGCACTCGCAACCATCCGGTGCTGCTGATTCTCGACTGACCTCGCGCCGACAGCCACATAGGAAAGGACATCATCCAGGAAGCTGTGATTCTCCGGATACAGCATCTCATCTGCGGTTGTGAATCCCGTCTGCATGCACACGTCAAGGTGCATCCTGCGGATCGCGATGAGACCTGCCAGCATGTCGGATCTGCCTTCCGGGTCCGGCTGGTGCAGCATTCCTTTGTAACCGGTGCCCTTCGTGCGAGGCTTGTTGGTGTAGATCCGGGGGATTATGAAGATCCGGTCCTTTACTTCTTCGGCGACTTTCCAAAGACGCGTGCAGTAGTCGAGTACCGCCTTCTCATTGTCAGCCGAGCAGGGACCGATCACAAGAATAAACCGGTCGTCTCTGCCTGCGAGGATATTTTTAAGCTGCTCGTCGCGTCTTTGCTTGTTGTCCCGAATCTGCTGCGTCACGGGATACATCTCCCGGATGACTTCCGGATCCGGCATCAGCCTCTCGTATGTGATGTTCATGTACCCAAAAATCCCTTCTGAAAATAAAAAAGCTCCCGGCGGCCTCGCATTCCATCCGTCGTCGTATGTGTTTGCACTGGATGCAGGCCAGGCACCTCGCGGCGCCCTCGTCCCGAACCGGTGAGCTTTACAGTATTATACCGCCTTTCGGCATTTATACAAACATTTGCCATCTTTAAGTTTACCGGATTTTGTTTTATACTGAACCGGCAGAGTATTAACACAGGCGCAAGCCGGCTTATATCCGGCCAGGAAGGAAGCTATGAAAGAGTACAGCCCCATCAAAGAAGGCAAGGTGCGCGAGATCTATGACATCGGCGATGAACTGGTCATGGTTGCAACGGACCGCATTTCCGCATTTGACGTAATCCTGAAGAACAAGGTCACCAAAAAGGGCACCGTTCTGACGCAGATGTCAAAGTTCTGGTTTGATTACACGAAGGACATCATGCCGAATCACATGATCAGCACAGATGTGAACGACATGCCGGAATTCTTCAGGAAGCCGGAGTTCACAGGCAACAGCATGCTCTGCCGGAAGCTGACGATGATCCCGATCGAGTGCATCGTGCGCGGCTACATCACGGGAAGCGGCTGGGCAAGTTATCAGAAGAACGGAACCGTCTGCGGAATCCCGCTTCCGGAAGGCCTCAAGGAATGCCAGAAGCTTCCGGAGCCGATCTATACGCCGTCCACCAAGGCCGAGCTCGGTGACCACGACGAGAATATCAGCTACGAACAGAGCATCGATGTTCTCGAGAAGAAATTCCCGGGGCACGGAAAGGAATATGCAACAAAAATCCGCGACTGTACCATCGCGCTTTACAAAAAGTGCGCTGATTACGCGCTGTCCCGCGGCATCATCATCGCCGACA
>DGVL01000054.1 GCA_002394965.1 Lachnospira sp. UBA4285 | reverse complement strand
CGTATCTGTCATTCCGGGCTTTTGATCGTCTTCCCTGCATTCAGGCGGCATTCTCAACACGTCTGGGAGGCGTCTCAAAGGGATTTCGCGCGTCAATGGATCTCGGATTTCATGAAGCACTTCAGACCACGCCACAGGAAGGCGAAGCGCTCAGACGTGACGCCGCGGAGAACTTCCGCAGAATGGGCGAGACGCTCGGAATAAAGCCGGAGAGAATGGTCTACTCGCAGCAGACACACACCACCAATATTCTCGCGGTGAGTGACTATCACAGCGGCATGGGAGTTGTGAGAGCCCGTGACTTCACAGATGTCGACGGGCTCGTGACTGGCGAACCGGGGCTTTGCCTTGTCACTGCCTTTGCCGACTGCAATCCTGTGCTCTTTGCAGACCGCACGGGCAGAGCTGTCGGCGCGGCGCATGCCGGGTGGAAAGGAACCGTCTTTGACATCGCCGGCAGGATGGCCGGACGAATGTACCGGGAATTTGGCTGCAGCAAAGATAATCTGATTGTTCAGATCGGACCCGGTATCTGCGGGAACTGCTACGAAGTGAGAGAGGACACAGCCCGGTATTTCCGGGAAGCGTATCCGGATCAGGAACTTCCCTTCATCCTTAAGCGAAAGGATGAAGAGCATTTCCTCCTGAATCTCTTCGCGGCGAACTACTTTAATTGCATTCACGCCGGTATCCCGGCAGAAAACATCTATATATCTGATTTATGTACGTTCGAGAATCCTGAACTGCTCTTTTCACACCGGGCGAGCCACGGCAAGCGTGGGATTCTCTGCGCATTTCTCATGATTCGCAATCCCGGGCAGAAATAAAACTTCCGGCAGGAATGGGTATCTTTCCTGCCGGAAGTTTTGTCAATTATGACGAGAAGACTGAATATATCTGCCGTCTCTTATTTCTGCGGCTTTGCATCAGATGACGGCGCATCTGTCTGGCTCTGACCAGCAGCCTCCTCCTGAAGCGGTGCGGCGGCATCCTGAGCTGTGTCTGAAGTGTCGGATCCGGAAGTGTGATCTTCCTTCTCAGCCCTGGCTGCTTCCGCCAGATTCGCGCCGCACTTCGGGCAGAAAGCGACATCCTTGTCGATCTCGGCGCCACACTTCGGGCAGATCGTCTTGCCACGCACGCCCGAGAGCTGTTTCTTCAGGTCTTCTATGGCCTGGTACTCGGAGCGGATCGCGGCGATCGTTCCGGAAAACTCGCCGTCTGTGTCTTCTGTGTGAGCTGTGTAGTACGCTCTGCCCAAGTTCAGGAGCGCTTCGTTGATTGTGTTTTTCTTGTCGCGGATAGCCGCCTGGATTTTCGTCTCGTTGACGAACTGCTGTGTGCTGTTTGAAATATTCTTTCCGACACCGGAAAGCTGATCACTGAATTTGTTAAAAAGTCCCATGCTTTAACCTCCCAGAGAAGCAGTATTCATGTTTTGCGCTGCAAACAGTATACCATGTACAGCTATAAACAAATGTAAAAATACGCTGAATCTTGCTTAAGAATCTGAAATATAATTACCTTGTAATTGCCTTTGCAGGAGCTTATACTATATTCATATTCTTCTTCTATATATTCCAGCCGTAAAGTGAATATGCAGCTTGATACTCAGCAGGAGAAGGCGGTTTCCGTATTTACAGGGCCGGCTCTTGTGGCCGCCGGTCCAGGGAGCGGAAAGACAGCCGTGCTCACCCGGCGCGTCGTATATCTGACCAGACAGAGAGGTGTAGTTCCTGAGAATATACTGGTTCTGACCTTTACGCGCGCGGCCGCAAAAGAAATGGAAGGGCGCTACCGCAGCCTGGCCGGACCTGAATCTCAGGGCGTGATGTTCGGGACATTTCATTCTGTTTTTTTCAGGATCCTGCGGGAGAGCTGCGGCTTCTCCGGCAGCAGTCTCCTGAGCGGCGAGTCCAGGCTGAAGCTCGTAGGACGGCTCTGCCGGCGTGTGGTTCCGAAGCTTTCCGATGATCCGGATTTTGTGCGGGATGTGTGCTCGGAGATAAGCAAGGTTCGCCAGACCAACGCCCGGATAAGCGAATATAAGTCCGACATCATGCAGCCGGAGGCGTTCCGGAGACTCTACCAGATGTACACGGGCCATCTGAAGGAAGAGTGCAAACTTGATTTTGACGACTGTATTCTGCAGAGTCTGCGGATGTTAAAGGACAGACCGGATATCCTGGAAAGATGGCAGAACCAGTACCGGTTCATTCTGGTCGATGAATTCCAGGACGTATCACCGCCCCAGTTTGAACTGGTGCGCCTTCTCGCAGGTAGTCAGGCCAATCTCTTTGCCGTCGGGGATGATGATCAGGGAATATACGGATTCCGCGGTGCGGGAAGTGGTGTCCTGGAGGCGTTTAAAGAAGCGTACCCAGACTGCGCATGTATCACACTGGCGCTTAATTACCGCTGCCGGAGAGATATTGTAATCGCTTCAAGAGCTATGATCGAGCAGAACAAAGTCAGGATCAAAAAAGATCTGAAGGCATTCTGTGCAGAGCCGGGAACCGTTAAGATCGTGCGCGCTCCGGATGAGTATACGGAGGCAGAGTATATAGCCAGGGATATCCGCAGACTGACTGATTCCTGCTCACCGGCAGCACTCAGGGAATTCGCGGTACTGGTCCGCACAAAGCCGATGGCACTGCTGTTCCACGAGATTCTCGAAAAGCATGGAATCCCCGACACTCTGCCGATGGGAAAGCATTCAGAAGTTCAGGAAGACGTCCTGGCATATCTGAAGCTGGCGGAAGATCCGGATGACCGCAAGATGCTGTACCGTATTTTAAACCGGCCGGACAGAGGGCTGGAGCGGGAGGCGTTCGGGCGCGGCCCGGGCGGTTTTGAACAGGCCAGAAGATATGAAGAGGGAGACAGGGAGGCGATCCGCCAGATTGACAGGCTGCAGGCGGATCTGCAGATTCTGAAACGTATGCCGCCTTTTGCAGCTGTCAACTTCATCCGGAAGGGGATCGGCTATGAGAACTGGCTGAAGCGGCGGGAGTTGTCGGAAGGCAGAGAGGCAAAGAGAGCGATACAGGAGCTGGACGCACTACAGGCAGAAGCGGCCGGGTACCGGAGCGCCGCCCAATGGGAGAGTGCGGTGCTTGACAGGGAGGCGGTGAAAGCACATGCAGACGCACATCCCGCCGTAACGCTCGCCACGATTCACGCGAGCAAGGGGCTCGAGTATGCAAACGTCTATATGCCGGCCGTCAATGAAGGGATTCTTCCGTATTCCAGAGCACTTCTTCCAGAGGAAGTGGAAGAGGAGCGGAGGCTGTTCTATGTGGGGATGACGCGTGCGAAGGAAAGCCTGACGATCCTCACAGAAAAAACGCGGCGTCACCGTCCGCAGACGGCGAGCCGCTTTCTGGGTCCTCTTTCTGGATTCCCGGTCTATGATCTTTCAGAAGCGTCCATGTCCTCCGCCTCATCGGCGAGCTCCTCCATCTCCATGGCATCAAGCTCTTCCTCGAAGGCATCCGAGACGACTTCATATTCTTCGTCGGAATCAATGTATGACAGGGACGGTACGCCGTTCTCATCCTCGTCATACCGGTAGAGATATACCTCTTCGTCGTCATTGTCCTGCAGAGGAAGCAGCGCAATATAGCGGGCATTCCCAGCCGGGAAGATGCGCAGAATGGAACATTCGACATCCCTGCCGCCTTCCAGACTCAGAGTCACCGTGTCATAAGAATAATCTGCCATATCTATCACTCTTTCCGTTTAATATAGTCTAGAGTAGCAAATTAGCCGGTGTTCCGCAATATGCAGATTCTTATAAGATATTGAAGCAAAATTAATCCTGCACTTGAAAATATTCGGCTCCGCCTCTAGAATAAGACGGTAGCGGATTGAAAGATGTGATATCCGCAGAGGATTGGTGAAAAGATGGATAAAATTGACCGCAAGTTGATCACATGCCTTCAGGAAAACGCGAGACTTCCGCTCAAGACGCTGGCTGAGAATGTGTTCCTCTCATCGCCGGCCGTTTCCGCGAGAATCGACCGGCTGGAAAAAGAAGGATATATCGAAGGGTATGAAGCTCGTGTGAACATGCGTAAGCTCGGTTATCACATCACGGCATTCATCAACCTGGAAGTGGCTCCGGATCAGAAGCCGCAGTTTTACCCATTTGCCAGGCAGTGCCGGAATATTATCGAGTGCAACTGTGTGACGGGTAATTATTCCATGCTCCTGAAGGTCGTTTTTCCCAGCACGATGGAGCTGGACACCTTCATCGGACAGCTTCAGAAATTCGGGCGCACCAGTACGCAGATTGTGTTCTCGACGCCGGTCGAGCCGCGGGGAATCGATGTGAATGCGCCGGTGCCGTCCGAAGAAGGCGACCGCAGAGAACACCGTGAGAGGAAAGACAAGCCGGATGGGAATGCGGCGGAAGTGGCCGGAGAATAACCGCGCAATTCGGGATTGACAAGTGCGCAGACATCTGGTATGTTTTCGAATAACAAATGCAAAGAAGGGAAGCAGTAGTTTTCCTGACTCCGCGCAGAGAGCGGCCGGCTGGTGTAAGACCGCAGGAGAATGGAAGGTGAACTCGTCCTGGAGCAGCTGCCTGAAACAACAGTAGGAGCAGACGGAAGCCGACCGTAATAGCGGCAGGTCATGAATGTGACCGCTAAGAGCAGAATCTTCGTGAGAGGATTCTGAAAAAGAGTGGTACCGCGAAGCTTTGAGTTCTTCGTCTCTTTTTCCAGTAAGCGCTGAGTGCGCACCGGGAGAAGAGACTTTTTTTGTACCATCTCCCGGAAATGGCAGATCATTTGAGGAGGTCAGGGACATGTTTGATTATCGTCAGTACACAAGAGGGTATTTTCTTCCGCCGGTTCCTTGCTTTGACTGGGCCAAAAAGGATTATATAGACAAGGCGCCGGCGTGGTGCTCTGTGGATCTGCGCGACGGCAATCAGGCTCTCATTGAGCCGATGAGCCTTGAAGAAAAACTCGAATTCTTCAAGATGCTTGTCAGGATCGGATTCAAGGAGATCGAGGTTGGATTTCCGGCCGCCTCGGAGACGGAGTATGAATTCACCCGCACGCTCATCGAGAAGAATATGATCCCGGATGACGTAACGATTCAGGTTCTGACACAGGCCAGGGAACATATCATCCGTAAAACTTTTGAGGCAGTGCGCGGCTGTCCGAGAGCGATTGTGCATGTGTACAATTCTACATCCGTCGCCCAGCGCGAGCAGGTGTTCCGGAAGAACAAGGATGAAATCCGGCAGATGGCGGTCGATGGCGCCAAGCTCCTGAAGCAGCTTGCGCAGGAAGACGGCGGGAATATTCTGTTTGAATACAGCCCGGAGTCTTTCACCGGCACGGAGCCGGAATACGCGCTGGAGGTCTGCAATGCCGTCATTGATGTCTGGAATCCGACGGCGAACCGCAAGTGCATCATTAATCTTCCTGCGACCGTTGAGATGTCCCTTCCGCATGTATTTGCCCAGCAGGTCGAATATATGAGCAAGAATCTTCATGCAAGAGAGAATGTTGTCCTTTCTCTGCACCCGCACAATGACCGCGGAACCGGTGTGGCAGACGCAGAGCTCGGAATCCTGGCCGGCGCTGACCGCATCGAGGGTACACTTTTCGGCAATGGAGAGAGAACCGGGAACTGCGACATCGTGACACTGGCCATGAACATGTATGCGCAGGGCGTGGACCCGAAACTGAACTTCTCGGATATGCAGGAGATCGCCAGTACGTATGAGCGCTTGACGCGCATGCAGATTGAACCGCGCCGTCCGTACTGCGGAAAACTGGTATTCGCGGCGTTCTCCGGATCGCATCAGGACGCAATCAGCAAGGGGATGCATTACCGCGCCGAACACGACATGGATCACTGGAATGTTCCGTATCTCCCGATCAACCCGGAGGATGTCGGACGCACATACGACTCAGACGTCATCCGCATCAACTCCCAGTCCGGCAAGGGCGGTGTCGCTTACGTACTGGAGCATACATACGGTATGGTCGTACCGAAGAAAATGCGCGAGGACCTCGGCTACGCCGTCAAGGATGTCTCCGATGAGGAGCACAAGGAACTTGCGCCGGATGAGGTACTTGACATCTTTGACAGGCGCTACAAGGATTTCAACCGGTATTTCTCGGTTCCGGAAGTTCACTTTGTCCAGGAGAACGGTATCCAGTCCGTCGTTACCATCGTGGACAGCCAGACGGGCAAAAAGCAGATCGTCAACGCGGGCGGAAACGGCCGCCTGGATGCGGTCTCCAATGCTCTCTCCGATCACTTTGGCAGGCCGTGTGAGGTCATGCTCTACGAGGAGCACGCGCTGCGCGAATCTTCAGATTCCTCGGCGATTGCCTATGTCGGGATCCGGGATACAGACGGATCGGAATACTTCGGGGCAGGCGTCGACCACGACATCATCCGTGCTTCCATATCCGCGCTTGTTTCAGCCATGAACCGTGAACTTGGCAGTGAAAAATAATTCATAAGACCAGATATAAAACGGCAGTCCGGAAGTGTTTTTCCGGGCTGTTTTTCCGGGCTGCCTTTCTTTATGGAAAAGCAGCCCTTTTTATGGTAAAATCCGTAAGTTGAACGTGGCGGATGAACAATACAATCTGCCCTCAGAGATTTCAGTCAGAGGTGAATATGGACAAGACAGTGATACTCTGCTCCGGCTCTCCGAGGCGGCAGGAACTGCTGAAACTGCTGGTTCCTGAGTTTGAAATCATTAAAAGTGAAGCGGATGAGACCTGCGCGTGCACAGATGCAGAGCAGTTTGCACAGGAGCTTTCAAAGCGCAAGGCGAATGCCGTCTGGGGCAGACTACCCGGACAGCGCCAGAAAGACATCATCCTGATCAGCGCGGATACATCTGTCTGGGTGGATGGAAGAGAATTCGGAAAGCCGGCTGACAGACAGGAGGCATTCGCCATGATCAGCCGTCTGGCCGGTCGGACTCACGCTGTGATCACCGGCGTGACGGTCAGGGACGAAAAGAGGCAGGTGAGTTTTTCCGAGAAGACGATTGTCTGCGTTCTTCCGATGTCAGAAAAAGAAATCCGTAATTATATATGCAGCCGTGAACCGTATGACAAGGCTGGCGGATATGCTATCCAGGGTCGGTTCAGCCGTTATATCACCGGGATAGAGGGGGATTACTTCAATGTAGTCGGTCTTCCGGTGAGCCACCTCTGGCAGGTCTTAAAGACCTTTGGGTTTGAATAAATGAAGATTACGGTTCTTTGTGCCGGGAAAATAAAAGAGAAATTTTACCGCGACGCGATTGCCGAGTACGCAAAGCGGCTCTCGCGGTTCTGCACATTTGCAGTCATTGAGGTAGCCGATGAGAATACACCGCAGGCAGCCGGCGCAGCTGAAGAAGAAGCGATCCGCTGTACAGAAGGAAAGCGGCTTCTTGCGCATATCCGGCCTGACGACTATGTAACTGCTCTTGCAATCGGCGGAAAAAGATGGGATTCGGAGGCCTACAGCCATCACCTCTCCGATCTGATGCTGCATGGGAGGAGTTCGGTGACATTTGTCATCGGGGGTTCCCTGGGGCTGTCGGAAGAGGTCCTGTCCCGCGCGGATGAAAAGCTTTCCTTCTCTGCGTTTACCTTTCCGCACCAGCTTATGCGTGTGATTCTTGCGGAACAGATCTATCGCTGGTTCAAAATCATGAATCACGAGCCATATCATAAATGACCGGGAGACAGACAAATGAAACATGAAAATGGAGGACGACCGGGGCGGCGGCTCGGATTTCTGGCGATCCCGACTGCCATCGTCGTTCTGATTGTATATATACTTTTTTTCAACGGCAATCCGGTTTACTTTACCTTCGGGCTTCTTCCGGATACGATGCTGCGGGCCAGGAATCAGACGGTCACCATGGCTGCCGGCAGGCTTCTCCTCTCGGAAATCCATCAGGAGTACCGGGATATCTTCGGCGAGGAGATCTGGAACGAGAGCGCGCCGGATGGTTCTTCCATGAAAGAGTACGCGAGGGATCAGGTTGAGCAGATGCTGGGCCGGGTCGCACTTATCAATGCGGTGGCAGAAGACGAGGGGATCGTGCTGTCGGATTCAGAGGAATCAAAGGCCTCGCTGGCGGCGGTCCGGTATCTGTCCCTGACGCCGGAGGCAAACCGCGCGTCGCTTGGACTTACAGAAGAAAATCTCACGCAGATGTTCCGGCAATTTGCTGTCGCGCATAAATACTATGACACGGTTACGGCTGACATATCGGCGAAGACGGAAGTGAGCGCTGACGAAGCAAGAGTGATCGACATTCAGTACATTGCCGCAGATTCGCAGGAGGCGGCAGAGCGATTGAAGGCGAAGATCGATGCCGGGCAGACGTTTATATCGGCATGCCAGGGGGAGGGGGATCTGTCTCCGGAGGAGACCGAGCTCATCCGCGGTATGACAGAGAGTTCGTTTGAGGAAGCCGCATTCGCGCTGACAACCGGTGAGAACTCGGACGTCATTGCTTCGGGCGACCGGTATTATATCATTCACTGTCTGAGTGACAATGAGGCAGGGCGCACAGAGGCAAACATCACCAGACTGAAAAACGACAAGGTCCTGGCGCAATTTAATTCGGTGCTCTCCCCGGCGCTGCAGTCCACATATGTGGAAGTGAACACGCTTTTCTGGAACCGGATTGATATCACCTCACTTCCGGACCCGGCGGTGACATTTACAGATGTGTATGATGAGTATTTTTCGTAGGATAAGGATTTTGAATGGCTGAGCAGTATAACGCAAACAGTATTGAGGTTCTCCAGGGACTGGAGGCTGTACGCATGCGCCCCGGCATGTATATAGGAAGTGTCGGGACGAAGGGACTGGATCATCTGATCTATGAGATCATGGACAACTCGGTCGATGAACATCTGGCCGGGTACTGCACGGATATTGACATCACGCTGAATCCGGACGGTTCGGCGACAGTTTCTGACAACGGCCGGGGAATTCCGGTCGGAATCCAGAAGCAGACCGGAAAGCCGGCCGTGGAAGTCGTTTTCACGGTCCTCCACGCCGGCGGAAAGTTCGGCGGCAACGGCTATAAGATATCCGGCGGACTGCACGGAGTCGGCGCTTCTGTTGTCAACGCGCTTTCCAAATGGCTGGAGGTCACAGTCAGAGTTGACGGCGAGGTGTGGCACCAGCGATATGAAAAGGGCGTGACGGTGACCCCGCTCACGAAGACGGGGACCTGCCGGAAAAAGGACAGCGGTACGACGATCCGCTTTCTTCCGGATGATGAGATATTTGAGAAGACGTGGTTCAAGAGCGAGGCACTGCAGAGCCGTTTTCACGAGTGCGCCTATCTGAATCCGGGTCTTACCATTCACTACAGCGACAACCGGAAAGAGGAGGCGCCGGAGAGCTTCACGTATCACGAGGAAGACGGCCTGAAGGCATTCATCCGTGATCTGAACAAAGGGAAAGAAGCTGTCACCGATGTGATATCCTACCACCGCAGGAGCGACGGAATTGACGTCGAGGTGGCATTTCAGTATGTGAATGAGTTTGAAGAGAATATTCTCGGATTCTGCAACAACATCTACACGCAGGAGGGCGGAACTCATGTCTCGGCGTATAAGGCGCGCTTCACACAGGTGATCAACCAGTACGCGAGAGAACTCGGCATTCTGAAGGACAAGGACAGCAATTTCACCGGAGCGGATGTCAGAAACGGGATGACTGCCATTGTCGCAATCAAACACCCGAATCCGCGCTTTGAGGGACAGACGAAGACAAAGCTTGACAATCCGGACGCGGGCACGGCGGTCGGAAACGTAACCGGCGAGGAACTGCAGCTTTATTTTGACCGCAATCTGGAGGCGCTGAAGGCTGTCATTGGCTGTGCCCAGAAATCAGCGAAGATCCGGCACGCTGAGGAAAAGGCGAAGACGAATCTTCTGAGCAAGCCGAAATTCTCCATTGACAGCAACGGGAAACTCGCCAACTGTGAGTCGCGCGACGCCAGGGAATGTGAGGTATTCATCGTCGAAGGGGATTCTGCCGGCGGATCGGCCAAGACTGCCAGAGACCGCCGCACACAGGCGATCCTGCCCATCCGGGGGAAGATTCTGAACGTCGAGAAGGCTTCGATCGACAAAGTGCTCGCCAACGCGGAGATCCAGACCATGATCGACTCTTTCGGGTGCGGCTTCATGGAAGGGTACGGGAACGATTTTAACATCAGCCGGCTCCGCTATGACAAAATTATCATCATGACCGATGCCGATGTAGATGGCGCGCACATCGACACGCTTCTGCTCACATTTTTCTACCGGTTTATGCCGGAACTCATCCAGGAAGGCCATGTATACCTTGCTACGCCGCCGCTGTACAAGGTGGTGCCGAAGCGCGGACACGGCGAGTATCTGTACGATGACAGAGCTCTGGAAAAGTACAGAAAAACGCACAAGGAGGGGTCTTTCACACTGCAGCGCTACAAAGGACTGGGTGAGATGGATCCGCAGCAGCTGTGGGAGACCACTCTTGATCCCCGCACCCGGATCTTGAAGCGCGTCGAGATCGAGGATGCCCAGATGGCCGCCCATGTGACGGAAATGCTGATGGGCACGGATGTCACCATGCGCAGGGATTTTATTCAGAAGCACGCCCCGGAAGCGGAGCTGGACGTATAATCAGAGAGGAAATACATGTCAGAACAGATTATTTCCACCGAATACTCCGATGTCATGCAGAAATCGTACATCGACTATTCGATGAGTGTCATAACTTCCCGCGCCGTACCGGATGTGCGGGACGGTCTCAAGCCTGTGCAGCGGCGGGTCCTCTACGCGATGCAGCAGCTCGGCCTGTCCTATGACAAGCCTCACCGCAAATCGGCGAGAATCGTGGGCGATGCCATGGGTAAGTACCATCCGCACGGCGATTCCTCCATCTACGAGACACTTGTTGTTATGGCGCAGGGGTTCAAGAAATCCATGCCGCTCGTGGACGGTCATGGAAATTTCGGATCCATTGAAGGCGATGGCGCCGCTGCCATGCGGTATACCGAGGCCCGGCTGACGAAGTTCGCACAGGAAGTGTATCTGTCTGATCTGGACAAGAATGTAGTCGATTTCGTGCCGAATTTTGATGAGACGGAGCGGGAGCCGGAAGTACTTCCGGTCCGGATCCCCAATCTTCTGGTCAACGGCGCCGACGGAATTGCGGTCGGCATGGTCACGAATATCCCGCCGCATAATCTGTCGGAAGTCTGTGACGCGGAGTGCGCATATCTGGACGGAATGATGAAGGGAAAAGTGCCCACGACAGCAGAACTTCTGCGATACTGCAAGGGGCCGGATTTCCCGACGGGCGGCATAGTGATAAACCGCTCGGAGCTTGAGGAGATCTACAGCCGCGGTGTCGGAAAAATCAAACTGCGCGGGAAAGTCACCTTTGAGAAGGCGCAGAAACGCGGTGAGCACGACCGGCTTGTCATCACGGAAATCCCGTACACCATGATCGGCAGCGGAATCGGGAAGTTCATTCACGATGTGGTGGATCTCATCGAGAGCCGACAGGCCTCCGATGTACTCGACATCACCAATGCCTCCTCCAAAGAGGGAATCCGCATAGTCCTGGAACTCAAGAAAAATGCCGATGTCTCGTATCTTGAGAACCTTCTCTACAAGAAGACACGGCTGGAGGACACTTTCGGCGTCAATACGCTGGCCATTGTAAACGGCAAGCCGCAGACACTCGGACTGGGGGATATCTTTCGCTGCCATCTGGATTTCCGGTTCGAGATGGGGCAGAGAAAATACACGACGCTTCTCAAGAAAGAAGAGGAGAACCGGGAAATCCGGGAAGGCCTCATCAAAGCAGTCGACTGCATCGATCTGATTATCGAGGTGCTGCGCGGAAGCAAGAATATCGCCATGGCGAAGGAATGTCTGATTCACGGGACTACAGAAGGTATCCGCTTCAAGTCGGCTGCTTCCAGGAATGCCGCTGCAAAGTTTTCATTCACCGAGCGTCAGGCTTCAGCCATTCTGGAGATGCGCATGTACCGCCTGATCGGACTGGAGATTGATCAGCTGCGCAAGGAGTATCAGGAATCCCTGGACAAGATTGCCCGTTACCAGAAGATTCTCGGATCAAAGACCGAGATGGCCAAAGTCATCCGGGAGGATCTTCAAAAGATCAAGAAGACATTCGGCAGTGAGCGCCGCACCGCCGTCGAAGACGGAAAGCAGGCGGTTCTTAAGGAGAAGACCGTCGAGGAGCAGGAATTGTATTTCCTGATGGACCGCTTCGGGTACGCCAAGAC
>DGVL01000122.1 GCA_002394965.1 Lachnospira sp. UBA4285 | reverse complement strand
GGATTGACCTTGCCCGGCATGATGGAGGAGCCGGGTTCATTGGCCGGTATGGTTATCTCGCCCAGACCGTCTCTGGGGCCTGACGCGAGCCATCTCACGTCATTGGCGATCTTCATCATGTCCGCGGCCATCGCCTTCACGGCGCCGTGGGCGAACACAATCTCATCCTTTGAAGTGAGAGCATGGAATTTGTTCTCCGCCGTGCGGAAAGTCTTTCCGGTGAGCTCGGAGACCTTCTCAGCGACCAGAGAGTCAAATCCCTTCGGGGCGTTCAGTCCTGTCCCTACCGCCGTGCCGCCGAGTGCCAGACTCTTGAGCGGCTCGACTGCCATCTTCACCAGTTCGACGTCCCGCTCCAGCGAGCTTCGCCATCCGCTTATCTCCTGGGAGAATGAGATCGGAACGGCATCCTGCAGGTGCGTTCTGCCGGACTTTACAATTCCCGCGTTCTCTCTCTCCAGCTTCAGGAATGTTTCGATCAGCTCCTGAGCAGCCGGAATCAGCTTGTCCTCCAGCGCCAGAACTGCGGAGATGTGCATCGCCGTCGGGAATGTATCGTTGCTCGACTGGCTCATGTTGATGTCGTCATTCGGATGGCAGAGCTTCTTTCCCGCAATGGAATTCGCCACATTGGCGATCACTTCATTGGCATTCATATTGGACTGCGTGCCGGATCCGGTCTGCCATACGACGAGCGGAAACTCGCTGTTAAGCTCTCCGCTGATGACCTTGTCCGCCGCCTTCTGTATCACCGCAAGCTTTTCGTCCGTCATCTTCTCCGGCTTCAGCTCGTGATTGGCCTCGGCTGCCGCCTTCTTCAGAATTCCGAAAGCATGGATGATTTCCCTCGGCATGGTCTCGATTCCGACGCCGATCTGGAAATTCTCGTGGCTCCTCTCCGTCTGGGCACCCCAGCAGTGATCCGCCGGCACCCTGACTTCGCCCATGGAATCATGTTCAATGCGGTATTCCATTTTTACCTCCAAACCAGATAGGTTAGGCAGTCTTACGGATGTTTCTTCCATGAAACTGCATTCTGAAAACTACTGCTTGTTCAAATATAGAACATGGTTAATTATTTGTCAATCTGTCGTTGTAAAAACCATGTAAGTTTCAGGGAAATTTTTCCGCAGACGCCCCGCGGGCCTGAATCCGCCGTTAAGCCTCTGGTATTTCCATGTAAAATGAGAGAAAATACAAGCAGTATATGCACGTTCAGGAGTTCCCGCCGCATGAAATCACTGACAAAAAGGAAGAACACTCTGAGAAACCGTCTGTATGACGCTTCGCAGATTGATTTTGACCATCTGACATTTACCGGAGCGCAGCTGAAAGCTCTCATGATCCCTCTGATTATCCAGACGCTTCTGGAGTCTCTGATGGGAATGGTCGACAGCATGATGGTCTCCAACCTCGGCAGCGCGGCGCTCTCGGCCGTCTCGCTGGCAGATTCCATCAACGTGCTCGTGATCCAGATCTTCTCTGCCTTTGCTGCCGGTGCCACCATTATCTGCTCGCACTATATCGGTGCCAGGGACCTGAAGGCTGCCAACACAGCAGCATCCCAGGTCATGATATCCGTTGCGTTTCTTGCGGGGACAACCGGCCTCGTCTGCTTCCTTGTAAAACGGCCTCTGCTGGGACTGGTATTCGGTGCTGTAGAGCCGGACGTCATGAGCAATGCCGTCACGTATTTCAGCTACACATCCGTATCCTTCCCGTTTATCGCTCTCTTTTCCGCCGGTTCCGCCTTCTACCGGGCCGGCGGGGAGTCCCGTTTTCCCACCATTGTCGGGGTGTGCTCGAACTGCATGAACATCGCCGGAAACGCACTGTTCATGTACGTACTTGGTATGGGAGTCGGTGGAGCCGCACTCTCCACACTGCTCTCCCGCATCTTCAGCTGTGTCTGGATTTTCCTGGCTCTGCGCCGGGAGACGAAACCGATCGTAATCCGCGCCTACGCTGTGCGACCGGATTTCGTTATAATAAAGAAGATTTTTAACATCGGCATCCCGTCGGCAATAGAAAACGGAATGTTTCAATTTGGAAAGCTCGCCATCCAGTCGAGTGTCTCGACGCTTGGCACGACTCAGATCGCGGCTCAGGCCATGACGGTGATCTTCGAATCGCTCAACGGAATGGCCCCCGTCGCAATCGGCACCGGCCTGATGACCGTCGTCGGTCAGTGCCTCGGTTCCGGCAGGGTGGAAGAAGCGAAATATTTCACCGCCCGGATCTGCCGGGACGCGTGGTTCGCGCTGCTGCTCAACTGTCTGATCGTGTACGCCCTCGCGCGCCCGGTATGCATCCTGGCCGGCATGGAACCGGACGCTCTCAGCCAGTGCCTTTCCATGACGCTGCTCATCACCATCGTCAAGCCTCTGATCTGGGTACCGTCCTTCACCCCCGCCAACGCGATGCGCGCGGCCGGCGATGTGCGATTCTCCATGATCGCAGCAAGCTGCACCATGTGGATCTGCCGCGTCTTAGTCACGACTCTTCTCATCCGCGCGGCCGGCTTCGGCGCCGTGGCTGTCTGGATCGGCATGTTCATGGACTGGGGCTGCCGGGGCGTTCTCTTTACAATCCGCTACTTCTCCGGCCGCTGGCTGAAGCACTCTGTCATTTGACTACAGATCCAGAAAACGCCCGGTGAGTTCTGAGAGCGTCACTTCGCCCCAGCTGTAATTCTGAAGATACACGCCCTTGAATAGCGCGGCGTAACGCGGGTTTCCGGACAGATAGTCGTAGAGGTCGCACCGGACCGCCTCCGGGATCAGCCGCCGGCTTCCGGACACCGACTCCACGATGTCCTCTATTCCGTATGCCTCCAGCGTGTTCTTCAGACGAAGAGCCACCTTGCGGTAACGCGAAAGCGTCAGCGGCGTGACCGGCTCATTCTCCCAGAGGAAGCCGACCGCCTCTTCGCTCGTGATGAAGCCGCCCCTCCGGTCCGTGAGAAGTGCCAGCAGTTCCTTGGCCTTCCGGTTGCGGAACACCACCGGTTTCTCCCCGACGAATACGTCAAAATACCCGAATGTACGGATGAAGACCTTCGGGCGCTCTGCGGCCGTCTCATCCTTCTTCTCGTCCAGATTGTACAGCATGACAAAGCGGGGCGTGCTGCCCTGATTCTTCTGGGAGCAGACCGCCCGCAGTTTCCGGATGCGCTGCCTGTTCACATCCAGATATTCAAACGTATGCTCTCCGCTCGACAGAAGATCCGCGAATTCCGATATATCCGCATGGCTCTTCTTGACGAATTCCGGCATCGGTGTCTCCTTTTCCATGAGCGACAGCCATTCTTTCTCGCTGACCCCGAAGAATTTCCGCACATTCTCACTGGCGTACAACGGCTTCACGCCCCAGTCCGGAGAGATCTCGAATGCCGCAATTCCTTCCGTGAACCGGGTGATGATCTCGTGTACCGTCTTCGTCAGAGATGCATTTTCTCTGCGAAGGATATCTGCCTGTGTCTCCTCCGGGAGCGCTCTGCAGCAGAACAGACTGACGCCCTCGTTCATCTTCAGGGAGATGCCGGTGTACTTGCGGATGCGTCCGTCCGATGACTTTGCGTCATATGTGATCGCGACCGGCGCGTCCGAGGCATCTCCTCCTTCAACAGCCGCAAAGTAGGAAGCGACTCTCGCCTGATCCTCCGGTGTCACCATGCCGGTTATCCATCGTCCCGAGGCACTTCCCGCATTCATCGGTACATTTTCAAATGCCGAAAACAGCGGGGAACCGCCGCTGTAGATACAGGTGACGGTGTCCGTCGCGTGGTCAAAGCGGAAGATCTTGTCATAGACTTCCGTCAGAGCCCGGATGTACCAGCCGGTGTCCGACTCTTTTCTGACAGACAGCCCGCCCGCCAGCCCTGTGATGTCAGACAGCGACGAATAACCGGCAAGAGCGCCCTCCTGCGCTCTCACCGGCACGACCGTGTCATTGACATATTTCACCGTGCCGTCAGCACAGATAATCCGGTACCATTCGCTTTTCTGGGAGACCGTTGTCCTCACCTCTTCAAGAAAGTGCCGGTAGCGGTCCCTGTCCTCTGCGGCGATGATCCGTATGTAGCCGTCCGGCTGCGCCAGAAACCGCCGCGGATATCCTGTCATCTGGCAGAGATTCTCGGAGATCTCCCGCACGGCCCCGTCTGTGAGGTCGATGATGTGAAAGCCGCTCACCGGCAGTGTTTCAGCGGATGTACCACCCGGTAGTTTCCAGTCAGTCATGGTTTCTCCTCACCTGTAAATCCGGTTTACACCTACAAGAGTACCACAAACTGTTTTCTGCGTCTTCAGCCGGATCTCACCGGAAGGCTCCGGCAGGCAAGGGATCAGAGATTCTTAGAAGCGGCGAAACCTGGCGTACCGCTTGTCAGAAAGTCCGGGTTCCTTCCTCAGATTTTGAATCTCTTCGGACAAAGCCTCGCGCAGGCTGTCATAAAAAGGCTTCTTGCCGAAATCCGTCTCCGGTATGATGCGGTCGGCGACTCCCAGATCCAGGGCGTCTCTTGCCGTCAGGTGCAGGCAGGCTGCGGCCTCAGAGGCTTTCGCCGGATCTTTCCAGAGAATCTGCGCACAGCCTTCCGGTGATATCACGGAATAATAGGCGCCTTCCAGTATCCAGACCTGATCGGCCAGTGCAAGGCCGAGCGCGCCGCCGCTGCCGCCCTCGCCGATGATGACTGAGATTACCGGGACGGAGAGCCCCGCCAGCTCCGTCAGATTTTCGGCGATTGCCTGTCCGATTCCGTGCTGCTCGTCAGCAAGTCCGCAGCCGGCCCCTGCCGTGTCCACAAGACACACGACGGGTCTTGCGAATTTCTGCGCCTGGCGCATCAGCCGCAGCGCCTTGCGGTAACCTTCCGGGTGGACCGAACCGAAGTTCCTTGCCTGCCGCTGCCTGGCGGTGTGTCCCTTTTCGATCGCAAGAACTGTGACCGGACACCCGTCAAGGAGCGCCAGTCCGCCGACAAGCGACGGGTCGTCCCCGCCTCTGCGGTCTCCGTGAAGCTCGATGAAAGACGTGAACACATTGCTGATATAGTCAAGCGCTGTGGGACGGGAACTGCTTCTTGCCGCCTCAACCGCAGCGTACGCGCCGCCAACGATACGGTTCATGTCCTCTCACCTCCCGCCGGATGCATAGCCAGCAGCATCACGAGCGTTGTCTTGAGCTGCTGTCTGGACACAATCCGGTCTATGAATCCTTCTTCCTCCACCGTCTCCGCTTTCTGGAATCCTTTGGGCAGACGCTTTCCCGTCGTCTGCTCCACGATCCTCTTCCCGGCGAATCCAATCGTGGCCCCCGGCTCGGCGAGCGTGATGTCCGCCTCCATAGCGAAACTCGCCGTCACGCCGCCCGTCGTCGGATCGGTCAGGACCGCGATATAGAGGAGCCCCGCGTCGGCATGGCGCCGGACGGCGGCGCTCACTTTGGCCATCTGCATCAGGGACAGCAGTCCCTCCTGCATTCTTGCCCCGCCCGATACCGTAAAACCGACAACCGGAAGGCCTTTTTCATACGCCAGCTCAAAGGTCCGTGTGATGCGCTCGCCGACAGCAGTCCCCATGCTCCCCATCATGAAACCAGGTTCCATAAAAAAAAGCGCACAGGGATGCCCTCCGATTTTTCCCGTTCCACAGATGACTGCCTCATTCTCCCGGCTCGCCGCGCGGGCTGTCTCAAGCTTTTCCGGATAACCGGGGAACGCAAGCGGATTGTTGCCGACAATATCGGCAAATGCCTCCCGGAACGTCCCGGCGTCGACTGCCATCCGGATCCGCTGCCTCGCATTCATGCGGAAGTGATATCCGCACGGGCAGACCATATACCGGGACTGCAGCCGGCTCACCGGCGTGCTCCTGCGGCACTCCGGGCAGGTTAGCTCCGGTTCCATCGCATCCGACTGCACCGGAAGATGATCCCGGCCTCCCGCCTCCAGCGCATTGGCCGGCTTCAGAAAATGTAGCAGTGCCATCGCATTCTTCCTCTCCCTCTCAGATCTTTCTGCTCTGCTCTGCGTCCCGTTCTGGTATGAACGTCAGGTCATACGCGCCGGAAGTAAATGTCTCGTCCTCCAGAATACGCATCTGCTCCCGGATATTGCACGGGATGCCCTCGATGACAAGCTCCGATAGCGCCGCCCGCATCTTGCGCAGCGCCTCTTCCCGCGTGAGAGCGCGCACCGCGAGCTTGCCAAGAAGCGAATCGTAAAAGGGGGACACCTGGCTGCCTTCGACAAGAGCGGTGTCAAAGCGCACATCCGGGCCGCCCGGGACATGCAGCGTGCCTAGCGTCCCGCAGCCGGACGCGTTGATCCGGCATTCAATGGCATTCCCGTCCGGGCGGATGTTCTTCTGTGTTATGGAAAGCGGTATTCCCGCCGCAATCCGGATCTGCCACTTCACGATGTCGACGCCGGTCAGCATCTCTGTCACCGTGTGTTCCACCTGGAGACGGACATTCATCTCCATGAACCAAAATCTTCCATCTGTATCCATGAGAAATTCCATCGTGCCGGCACCCGTGTAGTGAAGCTTCTTTGCGGCCTGCGCGCCAAGGCTCACCAGCCTTTCGCGCTGCCTCGGACTCACAGCCGGAGAAGGCGTCTCCTCGATAAGTTTCTGATTGCGCCGCTGCACGGAGCAGTCCCGCTCGCCGAGCACAAGCACATCCCCCTGCTCATCCGCAAGGATCTGCAGTTCAATGTGCCTTGCCGGATAGATACATTTCTCAAGGTAAAGACTTCCGTCCCCGAAAGCGGCCAGAGCCTCTGCCTCGGCTTCCGGCCACGCCGCAAGAAGCGCCTCCTCGTCCGCGACCTTCCGGATCCCGCGGCCGCCGCCCCCGGCGCAGGCCTTGAGCATCAGCGGATAGCCCAGGCGTCTTCCGGATTCCCGGGCTTCGTCCGGCCCGGCAAGGGACAAAGTGCCGGGTATCACCGTGAGACCGGCCTTCGCCGCCTTTTCCTTGAGGATGGCCTTGTCTGAGAGCGACTCCATGAGATCCGGGTCCGGACCGATGAAGCAGATGCCGTTTCTGCGGCACTCTCTGGCAAAGTGCGCATTCTCGGACAGAAACCCGTACCCCGGATGAATAGCCTGGGCGCCGGAGACAAGTGCGGCGCGGATGATCTGCTTCTCATCCAGATAGCTCTCGGATGCCGGCGCCCGCCCGATGCAGTAGCTCGCATCCGCAAGCTGAACGTGCAGGGCGTCCCGGTCCGCCTCCGAGTACACGGCAACCGTCCCGATTCCCATCTCCCGGCAGGCGCGGATGATCCGCACGGCGATCTCGCCACGATTTGCAATCAGTATTCTGGAAAACATTCCTCACACTCCCAGATCATCTTTTTTCACAAGTGCCAGCGCAAACTGGCCGGTCATGCAGACGGTGTCTCTGACCCGCACATCGCCCTCGGCAAAGAGGAACGGCCCCTTGCGGCGGATAATGCGGCTGTGGATCTCAAGCGTGTCGCCCGGCACCACCGGGTGGCGAAAGCGGACATGGTCAAGTCCCGAGTAAACCGGCAGGTACTGTTCTTTTCCCGGATCAGCCAGCACACAGGCGGACTGCGCCATGATCTCACACAGAATGACACCCGGAACGATCGGATGCCCCGGGAAATGTCCCTTCAGGAAGAACTCATCGCCTCGCACATGGTAGTGCGCGACGGCTGTGTCTCCATCCGCCCGGCTGGCATCGTCCAGCAGCAGCATATTCTCGCGATGCGGCAGCAGCCGCTTCAGATCTTTGCGGTCCATCTCTCATCCCTCCCTGATCAGGAAAAGCTTTGTTCCAAACTCCACTGTCTGGCCATCCGAGACGAGGACCTTGTCAACCACTCCGTCTGCCGGCGACGCGATCTCATTCATCAGTTTCATCGCCTCGACGATGCAGAGCGTCTGACCTTTTTTCACAGAATCACCCTCCCGGACGAAGGGCGCCGCGCTGGCGGATGGTGCCGCATAGAACACGCCGATGATCTCGGATTTAACCGAAATCTCACTTTCTGCCCGTTCTGTGCCCACATGCACCGCACCAGCATCCGAAGCGCCTTCAGGCGCCGCCGCCCCGGCTGGTACCATCCTGCCTGCCGGCAGTGCTGCCGGGACGGCATCTGCAGCGGCGCGCTCCATGCGCACGACATTGGACCCGCTGGTGATCTCAAGTCCTGTCAGGCCGAGTTCTTTCATGAGCGCTGCATAGGAGCGGATCTCCGATTCTTTCATATCCCTCACACCTTTCTGAACGCCAGGCAGACATTGTGCCCGCCGAATCCGAATGAATTGGAGAGCGCCAGGGTGATGTCTGCTTTCTGCGCTCTCTCCGCAACGAGTGGGATGTCGCATACCTCGTCTGGTTCCTTCAGGTTGATGGTCGCAGGAACGACCCCTTCGTCAAGCGAAAAAAGGCAGGCGAGCGCCTCGATCGCACCGGCAGCTCCCAGCATGTGCCCGGTCATCGATTTGGTCGAACTGACGAGCACTGAGTCGAGCTTCCCGCCGAATGCCTTTTTGATCGCGATCGTCTCGACCGAGTCATTCATGGGAGTCCCGGTGCCGTGAGCATTCACATATACGCTCTCGCCCTCGGAATATCCGGCTTCCCGGCACGCCTGGATCATGGCGCGGGAGGACTGCTCCGCCTCCGGCTGCACCGCTGTCATGTGATACGCGTCGCAGGTCGACCCGTAGCCGCAAATCTCTCCGTAGATTTTCGCGCCCCGTTTTAAGGCGTGTCCGTATTCCTCAAGGATCAGGGAAACCGCGCCCTCCCCGATGACGAATCCAGCCCTGCGCTTGTCAAACGGCAGTGAGGCCGCGTCCGGGTCGCTCGCACAGGAGAGCGCTCCCATATTTCCGAATCCGGCGACTGCCGACGGACAGATGGCCGCTTCCGCACCCCCGGCAATGAGAGCGTCCGCATATCCGTGGCGGATCATGCGCACTGCCTCGCCGATGGCATTGGATCCGGATGCACACGCCGTCACAGCCGGGAGAGCCGATCCGTGGCACCCGTGGCGGATGGCGATCAGGCCGGATGCCATGTTGGAGATCATCATGGGGATCAGAAGAGGGGATACCCTTCTGGGGCCCCGGGACAAGAGTCTCTCGTGCTCCTTCTCGAACGTCCGGATTCCGCCGATGCCGGTCCCGAAGTAGACGGCGAACCGCTCCGGATCCACGGTGCCCTCGATTCCGCTGTCTTCACACGCCTGATCGGACGCCGCTATGGCGAACTGGGCATACCGGTCCGTTCGCAGTGACTCATTTACACTCATGTAGTCTTCCGGGTGAAAGTCCTTCACTTCCGCACCCAGATGGACTTTGAATTTTTCCGTGTCAAAGAGGCTGATCGGGCCGATGCCGTTCTTCCCTGCCTTCATCGCCTCCCAGGTATCCCGCGCACTGGCTCCGAGCGGCGTAATGGCGCCCAGACCGGTCACCACAACTCTTCTTCCTGCTTCCATTCCCGTCCTCCTCACATGGCCAGCCCGCCGTCAACAGTAAGAACCGTTCCGGTCACATACGACGCTTCGGCCAGATACACAGCCGCCTGTGCGACATCCTCCGGCCGTCCGATCCGCCCGAGCGCGGCGGCAGCTGTGATCTTGTCCCGGCTGAGCCCTTCTGTCATGCTGCTTTCGATGAATCCCGGTGCGATGGCGTTGCAGCGTATATTCCTGCCCGCCAGTTCTCTTGCCACGGCCTTCGTCAGACCGATGAGTCCGGCTTTTGACGCCGCGTAATTGGCCTGACCGGGATTTCCTCTGAGCGCTACGACCGAGGATATATTGATGATGCAGCCCTCACGCTGGCGCAGAAAGATCCCGGAGCAGTGGCGGATCATGTTGAATGCGCCCTTCAGGTTCACGTCAATCACGCGGTCAAAGTCTTCCTCCTTCATGCGCAGGATGAGCCCGTCGCGCGTGATGCCGGCACAGTTGACAAGAATCTGGATCCCGCCGAAATCCGATCGCACCGCATCGACCATCTCCCTGGTCCTGGCAAAGTCCGACACGTCGCAACGATAGTGCGCGGTGCGAACGCCACATTCCGCGGCGATCTCCCGGCACACATCTGCGGCTTCCGGCCCGCTTCCGGAAGAAACGACGGCGATGTCCGCGCCCTCAAAGGCCAGAGCCTGCGCGATCACCCGCCCGATGCCGCGGCTTCCGCCCGTGATCAGGGCGGTCTTTCCTTCCAGCGGTCTAACAGTCTTGCTCAAATCCCACACTCTCCTTTTTGTATTCCGTGTAGTGCAGTGCCATTTTCTCCGGGGCGATCCGCTGCACCATGTGCGTGAGCGTCTTCCCCGGTCCGATCTCAACGAATGTATCAATTCCCTTCGCGCACATATCCCGGATCAGATTTTCAAAGAGAACCGGGTGATCGATCTGAGAGGCAAGCGTATCCCGGATGGCTTCTGCGCCCGTCCCGTATTCGGACCCTGTCCTGTCCGACCAGAGGCGGATATCCGGCTCTTTCACCGCAACGCCTGCCAGAAATTCCCGGAAAGCCTGTGCTGCCGGTGTCATAACGGGGGAGTGGAACGCACCGCCCACCTTTAACATCACGGCCCTTCCGCCGGCCTCACGCACCCGGATTATGAATTTCTTCATCTGTCCGGCATCGCCAGCGACACTGATCTGCCCGGGACAGTTGAAATTCACCGGCCAGACCTCCGGAAAAGCTTCCGCGAGCTCCTGCACCCTGTCGGCGGAAAGTCTCAGGACCGCCGCCATGGACGTCTGTCTTCCTTCGCCTGCTTTCTGCATCAGTTCTGCGCGCTCGCACACAACTCGGAAGCCGTCCTGTGTGCTGAAGACTCCGGCCATGACCGCCGCGCTGACTTCTCCCAGCGAAAAACCAGCCGTTGCTTCCGGTCTGGCCCCGTCTGCCATAAGACAGGCCGCCGCTGCCATCTCATACGCAAACAGGCAGGGCTGCGTGTTGACCGTCTTCCGGAGAGCCTCCTCCGGCCCTGCCAGACACATCGACGATGTACCCGGACGTATCCTGTCGCAGGCGTGAAAAACAGCCACCGCTTCCGGTCTGCTCATGAGTTCTTTTCCCATGCCGGCGTACTGGTCGCCCTGCCCGGAAAAAAGGAATGCTACTCTACCCATCTTCCGGCTCCCTGCAGAATTCTCTCCGCTTCGTCTGTCACTTCCCGGACGATCTGTGCGGCCGGCTGCACCTGCTTCACCATCGCCGCAGACTGTCCCGCGAGGAAGCATCCGTTTTGTGCGTCCCCGTCCACAACAGCCCGGCGCAGCGCGCCGGTTCCCAGCGCCTCCAGCGTCTCGTCGCTGGCCCCGCCGTACTCTTCCTTCATGTACTCCCTGGCAAAGGGCGTCCGAAGAGACCTCACCGGATGCCCGAGCCTTCTTCCGGTGACCATCGTGCAGAGATCTCCGGCCTTCAGGATCTTTTCCCGGTAGACAGTGGAAATCGTGCACTCCTGCGCCGCCAGAAAGCGCGTGCCCATCTGCACGCCGCAGGCTCCCAGCATAAAAGACGCCGCCATGCCGCGTCCGTCGGCGATCCCGCCGGCGGCTATGACCGGAATTTGCACCGCATCTGCAACCTGCGGCACAAGCACCATCGTGGAGAGTTCCCCGATATGGCCTCCGCTCTCGCCGCCTTCTGCGATGAGCGCCGCGGCGCCCGTCCTCTGCATGAGCCGCGCCAGTCCGACCGATGCCACGACCGGGATGACCTTGACGCCGGACTCTTCCCACATCCTCATATATCGGGACGGATTGCCGGCACCGGTCGTCACGACGGAGACCTTCTCCTCGGCTGCTGCCCTGGCTACTTCCGGCGCATACGGGCTCATGAGCATGATGTTGACGCCAAACGGCCTGTCGGTTCTTCTCTTAGCCTCCCGGATCTGCTCCCGCACATAGGAGGCAGGAGCGTTCCCCGACGCAATGATCCCGAGTCCGCCGCCCTCCGAGACGGCGGCTGCCAGCTTTCCGTCCGCAATCCAGGCCATGCCACCCTGAAAGACGGGATAGCGTATTCCCAGAAGATCACAGATCTGTGAGCGAATCATGTCACGCCTTCTTTACTTTTTCCTGGATAAGTCTGTCCAGCTCACCGACCGTCTCGACCTTCTCCTCGATATCGATCTCCTGTCCGATCTCATCCTCGAGGTTCATCAGAAGCTCGACGGTGTCCAGCGAATCGATGCCAAGGTCAGAGAAACGGCTCTCCGGTGTGATATCCTTGACGCTGCATCCCGTGCGCTGTGCGATAATCTTTGCGATGGAATCAAAATACATGGCTGCTCTTCCTCCTTTTGGTCCCGGGCATCCCCGGCTGCTATGCCCGTATTATAGACACCAGGCTGTTCCGCCTCTCGCCCCGCAGCGTTCCAGAAGTGTTCCCCGTCCGTTAAGTATTTCTGAAATTAAAAAAGACCGGGCGTGTTTGACGCACGCGCCGGCCGAAACTCCAGCATATATTGCCATTTTGCTGCTGCGTGGCAGGGATGCAGTGCTCACCAGCCGCTCAGTATCCATACCGCTTCCGGTTGCAGGCAAGAAGGCAGCTCGTTAGAATCAGACATATCCCGTCGGACACAACGATGACGGACCACAGACCGTCAAGCCCGAACAGAAGTGGCAGGACCAGGATAGAGCCAACCTGCAGTACAACCGTGCGCATAAACGAGAGGATGGCCGAGAGAAGGCCATTGTTCAGCGCCGTGAAGAAGCCGGAGCCAAAGATGTTAAATCCCATGAACAGAAAAGCGGTGCTGTAGATCCTGAATCCGTGAACCGTCATCGCCGTGAGACCGGCGTCATAGCTGACGAAGATGTGAACCAGAAGCCCCGTTGAAAGCTTGGCGAGCACACTCAGTGCAACTGATGCCGTCAGTATCATCTTCATGCTCTTCCGGAAGATGTTCTTCAGCTCATCCCTGTTCCTGGCGCCGTAATGATAGCCGATGACCGGAGCGATGCCGACGGTATATCCGAAGTAGATTCCCACGAAGATATAGTTGACGTACATGATCACCCCATACGCCGCGACCCCGTCTGATCCGGCGTACACCAGAAGCTGATGGTTATAGAGCATACCGACGAGGGACGACGCCGCGTTGGACAGCAGCTCACTGGAGCCGTTCGTGCACACCTTCAGAAGCGCCCTTCCGTCCATGTGCGTCTTTCCGATGCGAAGTTTCGTGTGATTCGGCAGGATAAAATACACCAGAGGAATCAGACCTCCCACCGTCTGGCTCGCGACCGTCGCCCAGGCAGCGCCGGCCAGCCCCGCTCCCAGAACGCCCACGAAAAGCCAGTCCAGGAACATATTGGTCACACCGGCCGCAATGGTCACGGCAAGTCCCATCTTCGGGCGCTCCGCAGTGACCATGAAGCTCTGAAACAGATACTGCAGCATGAACGCGACCTGTCCGACCATGTTGATGCGGGTGTAGAGTATGGCATATGGCAGCATCTCGTCCGTCGCACCAAGAAGCCGCAGTACAGGCTCCGCGAAGACATACCCGATGACAGAGAGAATCGTCCCGAGGATGATGAGCGTGTAGATGATGAGCGAAAATATCTCACAGGCGCGCTCCCGGTGCCCCATCCCCAGCTCCATGGACACAAGCGCCGTGCCGCCGGAACCGAACATGAATCCGATGGCTGCAAGAATCATGATGAACGGCATGGCCAGGTTCAGGGCCGAAAACGGCAGCGCCCCGACATAATTTGACACAAAGAATCCGTCGACCACCCCGTAGATGGAGGTAAAAATCATCATCAGAATCGACGGCATAGTAAATCTGAGCAGACGACCATAGGTAAAATGGTCCGAAAGCTGAATTCTGCTGCGTTTCATAAATCTTTTATTCCTTCCCGAAATTCGTCCCGGAACCGCTCGTTAAGCCGCAGGAAAACATCTCTGTCCTCCTGCGGCCAGGAACGGAATATGCTCTCTTCGAGTCTGACAAGCGGCACGATTTTTTCCTGTATTTCCCGTTTCCCGCCTTCTGTCAGAAAAATCCGTTTCTGCCTTCCTGTCTTTTCCGCAAGAAACAGAAGACCATCCCGGCACATTTTCGCAATGGCTGAATTCACAGTCTGTTTACTCAGGAAAAGCGCAGCCTGTATTTCACTCTGCGTGATTCCGTCTCCTGTGTCAAAAAGCAGATATAAAATCCGGTTTTCACTGTCAGAAATCCCGGCTTTTACAGAAACCGCATGATAAAGCGCGTTGATCTCTGTATTCACCCGGTTGAATGCATGAATTGTCAAGTCTTCAAGCTGGTCCGGAATTTTCTCCGGAACATAGACAGGATCTTTCATTCTCTTCCACCGCCTCTCAATAATCTCCGGGACCACTGCCTGACGTATGTCTGGCGCCCGGGAAACAGGACATGTGTATATAAAAAGTCCGATTTCAGACCATTACATTTTAGTCTGAAATCGGACTTTTGTCAAATCAGAAGATCTGCACCATTACTGGCAGTCATCCCTCACAACCGGCGATGGAACCTCCTCTGCCGGAACCGTGCGGACATTGCTCATGTTCACGCCCTGTGTATGGGAGATGAGAATATTGCCGGCGTAAACTTCCATGGGACTGACCGTCATGCCGGTCGGACTCATGGTCGTCCCTGCCGGCACGCGTGTTTTCACCGGTTCCTCAATTTCAACATTATCCACGGACACATCGGTTATGGAATGCCCTTTTTTATCAAAACCGATGAGCTCGATCGCCGGGCAGTTGACCCACTCATTGCGTCCGCCGTTGTTGTCGAAGTACCGCCCGAGAATATGCAGATCCCGGAAGGTAAAGTTCGAGAAAAACGGCATGTCAGGTGCTCCCTCGCCGTCCATGTTCACAACCGCGTCGTGAACGGAAATGTGCGAAACAGAGCAGTCCCGCACCGAAAGGCCGCGAACATATCCGCCCCGCTTCGGGCACCCTTTCACCTCGATCCCGGCCCAGGTCCGGCGCATATCGCAGTCCCAGATGGAAACATCTTCCACGCCTCCGCTCATCTCACTTCCGATGCACAGACCATGGCCCAGACTGCAGCGGCAGTCAAAGATCCGGATATGCGAAGACGGGATCCCGATTCTGTTGCCCTCCGGATTTTTTCCGGACTTGATCGCGACGCTGTCATCCTCCGTAAAGAATGTCGTGTCAAAGATCGTGCAGTCCGAAGATGAATCCGGATCCCATCCGTCTCCGTTCCACACGCCTGATGAAAGAATGGTACAGGCATCGGTTACAATGTCACGGGAGTAAATGAAGTGCAGATTCCATGCCGGCGCCATACCGGCGGTAATGCCGTGAATCCAGATATGCTCTGCACAGGACACATTGATCAGCCGCCCGCGGACTCTTCCCGGAAGCGTTCCGGCATTCTCAAGTCCCTCCGCTGCAACATCCGTCTTCTCAATTACCGATGCGATCCTCTCCCTCTCGGTGCGCGCCTGCGCTTTTGCAAGCTCCACGCCGCCGGACAGGATTTTTCCCTCTCCGTAGATGCGTACATTCCGGCAGGTGACCCCCGCCGCTCTGTCAAGCTTGCCGATATTGATCAGGCTCCGGTAACACAGGCGCTCAAGTCCCTCAAAGCGGCTGGGAATCAGCGGCAGATAATCAGCCGGGTCCTTCGTGCCCTGAAGAACGGCGCCTTTCTCAAGGCAGATATCCGTGTCACTATGCACATCCAGCGCACCGGTTTTATACACGCCCGCCGGGATGAAGACGATCTGGTCCGGCCTGCATGCGTCAAGCGCCGCCTGAAGTGCTTTCGTGTCCGTAGTACTCCCGTCACCGGAGGCGTGAAACGGTGCCTTCGTCACATCCAGCTTCTCTTTTTCTCTGTCTGTCCTGACCGTCACGCTGCCAAGAATCTTCCAGAAGTCTCTCTCTCCTTCTCCAGGCCCCGCATTGTACTGTACGGTAAACCGGTAACAAGAATCCGCCGTTAGTCCCGTGACTGTCACATGCGTAAAAGGCACATCCTGAGAAAATCCGTTTTCTCCTGCCACGCGGTATACCGTGTATTTACCGGCATCCTCCGGCTTCTCCCAGTACAGAACCGTAAAATCTTCAGCTGTGCGATAGAAAATCATAATCTATTCTCCCATTCTCTTTCTTATCTCTACAGTTTTACAGCATACATCAAAATCCGCTTTCCTGAGGACATTTTCTATCTCCGGAAGTGTATAACCTAGAAGGGTATCTCCTTTGGGATCTGTCCGAACATAGGTAAATCCCAGCTTCTCCTGTACCCGCTTTGATCTCTCATTGCCATCGTAATAGCAGCACCATACGGCGTTGCTGTTCAGGTCTTCAAACGCATGACGGAGAAGCCTCTCTCCGGCCTCCGTTGCATAGCCGTTACCCCAGAATTGCCTTCCGATCCAGTAGCCAAGCTCCGGTTCGTCCTGTTTCTCTGAACATGAATCCATGCCCATCCGAAAACCCGCGCAGCCGATCAATCTGTTGTCTTCCTTCCGAATCAGCGCATAGGTCTCCGGCATCTGCAGGACATTCCGGATAATCTGCAGGCTGTCTTCCACCGATTTATGTGGCGGCCATCCAGCTGACGGCCCGATCTGCGGATCACTCGCAAGCGCGTATAAATCGGCGGCATCATTCTCCTCCCAGGATCTGAGAATGAGGCGCTTGGTTGTCATTTCCATAGACACATCCTTTTCTTACTTCTTCACCACGATGGTCAGCATGACCAGAATTTCCATTATTTAATAGCTGCTTGTATTCCTCACAGCATAAAGATTAGTCTTGTGAACCGGATTCTGCTCCTCAATATATTCGTCAATCGGATTCGTCGAAGTCATATGACAATCCCTTCCAGATGATCGCACTCGTGCTGGATGATCTGTGCGGTCC
>DGVL01000178.1 GCA_002394965.1 Lachnospira sp. UBA4285 | reverse complement strand
GTGCGCGTGTCGATGGAGCTCGTCGCCTCGTCGAGGATCATCACCGGCGGGTCGGCGACCGCCGCGCGGGCGATGGCGAGCAGCTGCCTCTGCCCCTGGGAGAGATTGCTGCCGTCTCCCGTCAGCATCGTGTCGTACCCGTCCGGCAGGCGGCGGATAAAGCCGTCGGCGTTGGCCAGTCTGGCCGCGTCCAGAATCTCTTCCTCCGTGGCGTCAAGCTTTCCGTAACGGATGTTGTCGCGCACCGTTCCGGTGAACAGATGCGTGTCCTGCAGCACAATGCCGAGCGACCGGCGAAGATCGCCCTTGCAGATCTTCCCGATGTTGATTCCGTCGTAGCGGATCTTGCCTTCCTGAATATCGTAGAACCGGTTGATGAGGTTGGTGATTGTCGTCTTGCCGGCACCGGTGGAGCCGACCAGTGCGACCTTCTCTCCGGGCTCGGCGTGAAGGTTGATGTCGTGCAGAATGACCTTGTCCGGATTGTACCCGAAGGTCACGTCCTCAAAGACCACATCGCCCTGAAGCGGCTTGTAATCGGTCGTATCCGTGTCCTTGTGATAGTGCTTCCAGGCCCATCTCCCGGTGTGCTCGTCTGTCTCTGTCAGTTTGCCGTTCTGTTCCTTTGCGTTGACCAGCGTGACATAGCCCTCGTCCTCCTCCGGCTTCTCGTCGAGAAGCTTGAAGATACGGTCCGCGCCCGCCAGCGCCATCACGACCGCATTCAGCTGCATGGACAACTGATTGATCGGCATGCCGAAACTCTTGTTGAACGTCAGGAAGCTGGCCAGCGCACCGACGGTGAAGCCGGCGAACTCATTTAACGCCATGGCGCCGCCAACGATCGCGCACACGACGTAACTGGCGTTGCTGAGCTGTGCGTTGATGGGGCCCACCACGTTGGAGAACGCGTTGGCCCGGTACGCCGAGCGGCACAGTTCTTCGTTCAGTCTGTTGAATTCCTCTGTGGTCTGCGGCTCGTGGTTGAAGACCTTGACGACCTTCTCGCCCTCCATCGTCTCCTCGATGAAGCCGTTGAGTTTTCCCAGGTCGCTCTGCTGCGCGACGAAGTTGCGGCCCGATATCTTCGTGGCCTTCGTCGTCAGGAAGATCATCAGCGCCACCATGGCCATGGACACGACGGTCAGTGGCACGCTCAGGATCAGCATGGACACAAACACCGAAACGATGGTGATCGTGCTGCTCAAGATCTGCGGCAGTGACTGGGAGATCATCTGGCGCAGTGTGTCGATGTCATTGGTGTACACCGACATGATGTCGCCATGCGCGTGTGTGTCAAAATACCGGATCGGAAGCGTCTCCATATGCGTGAATACCTGTGTGCGCATGTCCCGCAGAAACCCCTGCGTGGCGAATGCCATCAGTACCGACTGCGCGAAAGCGGCCGCCACGCCGATCCCGTAAAACAGGGCCACACGCCCGATGGCCGCCGCCAGGGGACCGAAATCCGGATTGGTGGTGCCCATCAGCGGCGTGATGTAGTCGTCGATCAGGCTCCTGGTAAAAAGCGTGCCCTGCACGCTGGCGAAAACCGACACAAAGATGCAGATGCAAACCAGCACCATGTGAATGCCATATTTCTGAAACAACAGTCCCATGAGACGGCCGAGAATCTTCCAGGGATGATCGAGCTTTGGCGCTGCACCCCGCATACCTCTTGGCGGACGCCCCATCGGGCCTCTTCTTTGTTCTGCCATTCTGCCCTCCCTTACTCTTTCTCGTCAAAATCGCCGTCGCCGCCGATCCCCTTCTGGGATTCATAGATCTCGCGGTAGATCCGGTTAGTCTTTAGAAGATTCTCCGGCGTGTCAAATCCATCTATCCGCCCGTCGTTCATGACGATGATCCGGTCGCAGTCCTCCACAGAGGAGATGCGCTGCGCGATGATGAACTTCGTCGTGTCCGGGATCTCCTCCCGGAATGCCCGGCGGATCTTTGCGTCCGTCGCCGTGTCCACGGCACTGGTGGAATCGTCCAGAATCAGGATCTTCGGTTTCTTCAGAAGCGCCCGTGCGATGCAGAGTCTCTGTTTCTGGCCGCCGGAGACATTGGTGCCGCCCTGGCTTATCATCGTGTTGTAGCCGTCCGGCATCTTCTCAATAAACTCCGAGGCACAGGCCAGATCGCAGGCATGCCGGCACTCCTCGTCGGTGGCGTCTTTGTCGCCCCAGCGCAGATTGTCGTAGATCGTTCCGGAGAACAGCACATTCTTCTGCAGCACAACCGAAACGGCATCCCGGAGTGCTGTCATGTCGTACTCCCGGACGTCTCTTCCGCCGACCATAACCGCCCCGCCCGTCACGTCGTACAGGCGGCTGATCAGGCTGACCAGTGTGGACTTGGCCGATCCGGTCGCGCCGATGAGTCCGATGCTCTCCCCCGACTTCACGCTGAAGTTCACGTCCTTGAGCACAGCCTCACCATCGCCCTTCACGTTGTAGCGAAAATCCACGTGATGAAACTGCACGCTGCCATCCGGGATTACCTTGACCGGATTCTCCGGATTTTCAAGTCCGGGCTTCTCCTCGATGACCTCGGCGATACGCCGCGCCGATGCCGCAGACATGGTGATCATGACGATCACAAATGTCAGCATCATCAGACTCATCAGAATATTCATGCAGTAGGTCAGCAGACTCATCAGAGAGCCTGTCGTCAGCTCGGACGTGACGATCATCTTCGCGCCGAGCCACGAGATCGTCAGGATGCTGCTGTAGACCGCCGCCTGCATGACCGGCCCCATGACCGCCATGCGCAGCTCCGCCTGCAGGAACATGATGTAGATATTCATGGCTGCCTTCCGGAACTTGCCGATCTCGTAATCCTCGCGCACATACGCCTTAACCACGCGGATGGCATTGACGTTCTCCTGCACGGAGGCGTTCAGGGCGTCGTACTTCTCGAAGACCGCCTTGAAATACTTCATGGTGCTTCTGGACACGAAAAAGATGACCGCGGCCAGGATCACGACTGCAAAAAGGTATACGGAAGAGAGTCTGGCGGAGATGGAGAACGCCATGATCATCGCCACGATAATACTCGCGGGGGCCCGCATGGCCATCCGCAGAATCATCTGAAACGCGTTCTGAATGTTGGTGGTGTCCGTCGTCAGTCTCGTCACCAGACTCGATGTCGAAAAATGATCGATGTTGGAGAAGGAAAACCGCTGAATGTTGTCATTCATCGCCTTCCTCAGATTCTTCGCCAGTCCCGTCGACGCCTTGGCGCCGAAGACCGCGCCTCCCACGCCGCACAGCAGCCCCAGAAGCGCGACCACAAGCATGATGGCGCCGGTGCGGACAATGAAGTCCATGCTGCCTCCGTAGATCCCCTCATCGACAATACGTCCCATCAGCACAGGGATCGTCATCTCGGCGACAACTTCTCCGATCATCATGCAGGGCGTCGCAATGGAGGGAGCTTTGTATTCCTTGATCTGTTTTGCAATCGTTCCGACCAAGCAGTGCCTCCTTTCCTTTCGTTCCGAAAAAATACGGGCTCCCGGAATCTCCAGAAAGGAGCCCGCAAAGCCGCGTGTCGGATTTCACTCAATATGCTGTTAATTCTTGTAATGAAGCTGAAGCACCGGACTGTGCTCAAGCCCTATTGCTTTTTTATTATAAAATGAAAAATCCCCCGCTGTAAAGCGGAGGATTACCATTTATAGTATTTTTACATCCTGGCAGCCCGCAGGGACTTGCGCCCGGTCCCCTCACAGATCCTTCGGGATGACTGTCTCCTTGTCCTCCGGAACATATCCCGGGTGGTTGGATGCCCAGAGCTTGTCAGCAACCGGCTTCCACTCCTTTGCGTAATTTTCGCACTTTCCGCAAAGATGCTCGGCGCTCTCCGGACTCATCATGTCGGTTGAGTGCGCGCCCGCCGCCTTGACAAGTGCCTGAAGCTTCTCCGGGTTCTCCAGGAACGGGCACGGACGGAGCAGGTTCTTGTTGAACGGCTGATTCGCCTGATATGCGTGGAACAGCGGCTGCTGAAGGCACTCGATGAGCGGCTTGTCGTGAATGTTCGCGCTCGAGTAATGGATGAACACGCACGGCTCCACATCGCCGTTCGGGTTGATGTGGCAGTATGTCTTGCCGCCGGCGATGCAGCCGCTCACCCACTCGCCGTCGTTCTGGAAGTCAAGCGTGAAGATCGGCTTGCCGCCTTCGTACCCGCGGATCTCGCGGATGCGGTGATACATGTACTCTCTCTGCTCCGGCGTCGGAACCAGTTCCATCGTCGCGTCGTTGCCGACCGGCATGAAGTGGAAGTACCAGGTGAAGGCGACGCCCTTGCTGATCAGGAAGTCATAGAACTCGTCCGACGTCACGGCCTTGTAGTTCTTGCTGGTGTAGCAGATCGACGTGCCGTAGACCAGGCCGTTCTTCCGGAGCAGCTCCATCGTATCCATAACCTTCTGGAAGACGCCCTTGCCGCGGCGGAAGTCAGTCGCCTCCTCGAAGCCCTCGATGGACATCGACAGCACGATGTTCTTGCAGCGTCTCATATCATCGCAGAACTGCTGATCCACCAGCGTGCCGTTGGTGAACAGCATGAACGCGCAGTCGGAATGCTTCTCCGCCAGCTTGATGATATCCTTCTTTCTCATCATCGGCTCTCCGCCGGTCATGATGTAGGCATGAATCCCGAAAGCCTTGCCCTCGGTCACGATCTTGTCCATGTCCTCATAGGAGAGGTTCAGCTGGCGGCTGTACTCACTGGCCCAGCAGCCTGTGCAGTGAAGATTGCATGCACTGGTCGGATCAAAGAGGATGACCCACGGGAGGCCTGTCTTGTAGTTCTTGCTGTTCTCGCGCGTCTCACGGTATCCCGTGAAGCCCGCCTCGAATCCGAACGCCATGAACAGTCCCTTCAGATAATCAAGGTCGACATAATCCAGAAGGTGATTAAAGAATTCCGTCCACTTGCCGTCCTTTGAGAACGCCGCTCTCAGACGGTCGTAAGCTTCCGGCGGCCATGTGTTGCCGTTGAACTTCTGAACTGCATTGATAACGCCTACATATGCTTCCTCGCGGTCTTTGACGGCCTTCTTCGTCACCATGTCCAGTGCGACGCCGAACGCCTTTCTCTCCGCTGCATGTACGATTTTATTCGCCATCTTTTTTCACCCCTGGTTCTGATTTCTGTTACCTACAGCTTGTTGTAGTTTACCGCAGGTTTAAAAAAAATTAAATGGAACAATTTACGGAAACTGTCCATACCGGTCGCCTGTATCACATTTTCAGCAGAATCTCGATGCCGATTGAAATCAGGATCACACCGCCAAGAACTCCGGCCTTGTCCGCCAGCTTCATCCCCACAGCATGCCCCAGTCTGACCCCCACAAGGCAGATGGCGAATGTCACCAGCCCGATGAGAAGGGAGGCCTGCACTGCCTGCAGTGCGCCGTACCGGGCGATGGTGAAGCCGACCGAGAGCGCATCGATCGAAGTCGCCACGCCCTGCAGAAGCAGCATCGGAAGAGACGTGGCCGGCCGCTCCTTCTCTTCCTTGTGCCGGATGCTGTCAAGCACCATGTTCACGCCGATCGCCACAAGCAGAATGAACGCGATCCAGGGAATCATCGGCCGGAACGCCGCAAAAAGATCCGCGACGAATGTCACACACGCCCATCCTGCCATCGGCATCAGAAACTGAAACCCCGCAAAGGTCCCTGCGATCGCTATCTGCCTGCGCCCGCGCATCTTCGGATCGCCAAGCCCGTTGGCCAGCGAGACCGAGAAGGCGTCCATCGCCAGCCCGACGCCTAGCATCACATTTCGTATGATAAAGCTTCCCACCTTCTGTCACCTCGCCCGGCGCCTGTCCTGCCATCCGCCCGTGTGTCCGCCTATAGTACCACGGTGAGGCAGACTTACTCAAGTGGCGGGGGAAAAATTGCATTTGCCTGGGTTTTTTACTATACTTGAGCCACAGGCAGGCAGGTGAATTTCAGGCTCCGGGCGGGGATGAGCGCATGTCCCGTTCGGTCCGCATACAGAAAGGAGTAGTCAGAATGGACAGCAAATACACAAAGGTCGAGTCTTCGGCCGGATACGGCATTGCCCTGCGCGTCTGGCGCGGACACTTTGCGACGGCTCAGGCCCACGTCAACTGTTACCTGGACATGACCGACATCAAGTCCCGCGAGACGGAAGCCAAACGCCTGGCGAAGGCGCTGGCCGGCCACTATCAGACTTCAACGCTCATCGACACGATCGTGTGCTTCGAGGACACGGACGTCGTCGGCGCATACCTGGCGGATGCTCTGACGCACGCGGGCTTTCAGTCCATGAACCTCCACCAGACCATCTATGTGACGCACCCGCAGAACAGCACCGGCGGTCAGATGATCTTCCTCGACAACCAGAAGCACATGATCGCGGGCAAGAATGTCCTGCTGCTCATGTCCGCCATCTCGACCGGCCACACCGCCGACCAGGCGCTCGACTGCGTCCGCTACTACGGCGGACAGATCGCCGGCATCTGCTCGATTTTCTCGGGCGTGAAAAGCATCGAGAACATCCCGGTGGCCGCGGCGTTCACCGAGGCGGATCTCCCGGGATACGGCGTCTACAGGCCGAACGAGTGCCCGTACTGCCACGCCGGTACGAAGATCGACGGCATGGTCGTCCCGCAGGGATTCATCAAATTGTGACTATCCCGTGACACCGGTATCAAAAAGGCAGCCTGGACGGCTGCCTTTTTCATTGCCTGTTTACTCCCGGCCTCATCCTGCTCCAGCCGTCTTACATATCCTGGTAGGTCTCGTTGGTATTGATGTCGATGCGCTCAGGGCGCGACTTGGAGAAGAGAATCTTCTGGTTGTAGTAGAAGCCGGAATATCCGGAGAAGATATATGCGATGACACAGGCCAGCGCATACAGACCGATCCGTTGTCCGCCGAAGAGCTCGACGGCAAGCAGAAGCGGCGCGAGCAGGCTGTTGGAGCATCCGCCGAACACGGTCACAAGGCAGATGGATGCGGCGAAATCCGAAGGGATCCCGAGCAGCGGCCCCATGAAGGCGCCGAATGCGGCTCCGATAGAAAAGCTCGGAAAAACCTCGCCGCCCTTGAATCCCGCCCCAAGTGTCAGAGCCGTCAGGATGATCTTGAGCAGAAAAACAGCCGGCGAGCTGATTTTACCCGCGACGGCGTCAGCGATCAGCCCCGTCCCCGAGCCGCTGTAAGCGGTCGTGTGAAGCATGTTCATGATCAGAGCGACGACAAGTCCCGTGACAGCGATGCGCAAATATTCGTTCTTAAGCACATGCTGAAGCGCCTTTCCGGTGAGATGCAGTACATCACAGAACAGTGTCGAGACCAGCGCCGCCAGAATCGCCAGCACGATGACGCGCAGATGCATCAGAACCGAGGCGTCCGGCATGCTCACGGCGTAGTGCGCCGCTTCCACGCCGAAGCGCGAGGAGATTCCGAAGGCCGTGAGAGACGCGACAAGCGACGGAAAGATGGCGCCCGGCCAGAACGTCCCCACGCTGATGACCAGCGTCACGAAGACCGTGGCCGTCACCGGGATCCCGAAGATAGCCGCGAAGAGGGCCGCCATGCCGCTCATGGTCATGAAGCGGATCTCCTTCTCATTCATCTTCAAGAGCCGGCCGGTCCAGTTGCCGATCACACCGCCGATCTGGAAGGCCGCCCCCTCCCGGCCGGCCGAGCCTCCGAACAAGTGTGTGAGTGCCGTGCCGCAGAATATGGCGGGGAGCAGAAGCGGCTTTACTTTTCCGCCCCGCTGGGCGGCGAGGATCACGGTGTCGGTCGTGAGTCCGGCTGTGCCCAGGCGTCTGTACAGAAAGACGATGAGAAGCCCCGCCGCCGGCAGGAGCCAGATGAGCATCGGGTTTTCACTCAGGATACGGTCACAGGTCCCGACACTCTTGTCAAACGCTGCGCCGGCCAGGCCGCAGAGCGCTCCGATCACGAGGGAAATCGCCCCCCAGCGGGCCGTGCGCCTGGCAAATGAAGCAATATTGATCAGACCGGCGCAGTAATACGACTTGTCAAATACTGTATTCTTACGGTTCTCCATCTGTCATTTCATCCGGTAGCGCGCGCCGATGATCTCCTTCTGCAGAGCGGTGATCTTTCCGTCAGCGACAGCCTTTTCAGCAAGTTCTTCGATCAGCTGAATCTCATCGGAGTACCGCCACCATCTGCCGGCGAGGTCATACTCCTCTGCCTTCTTCATGTGCGCTTCCAGTTCCGCGGGTACCGGGAACGTAATCTTTGCACTGTCATTGATGTCACTGTACTGTGCCATACTTTCTCCTCTTCCTCTCACTCTCAGGGCCCCTTCCTGGTTGTGCTATAATACGGTCGTCCCTGAGGCGCCGCGGATCACTCCGCGCAGCGCACTCTTATAATACAACGTAGTAATCAGATTTCAAATTTCTGCATCCGGGAGGTATTCACGATGAAACTGCTGATCGCCGAAACAACAAGAGAAGAAAGGGAGCGCATCGTGGCAGAGTCACTTTCCTGCGGCGACACCTGCAGCAACTGCGGCGGGTGCTCTCAGTCGATGATCGATATGTATCAGCCGTATATTGACGGCCGGATGGAGCTTTCAGAGTGCAACCGGGCGTACCGCGCGCGGTATGTGTCCGGCAACGGCCGCAAGGCAGACGAAGACGACAGTTCATACTCCTGCCCGATGTGAGTCAGCGCCTCCGGCTGCCCGGCCCGGCAGAATCTCCGGTTTCCGGCGCCATGAGGCGCCGGATGAACAGGCGGTCAAAGGTGTTGACGATGGGGCCGAGTCCGAATGCGCTTGCCAGCGTCCCGATGCCGACGACGCCGCCGGTCAGGAAGCACACCAGTGTGGCCGCGCCGTCGAGCGCCACGCGGCACACAAAAAACGGCAATCTGGGGAAGCGGGCGCAGACCATCAGCGGAATGGCGTCATACGGCGCAACGCCCAGGTGCGCGTCCTGATACAGACCCAGTCCCAGCCCGATGACAAGAAGTCCGGGAACGAGCGTGATGAGCCGCACCGGAAATGACGTCAGGTCGCCGGTAAAGTAGTGCAGGATGGCATACGCCCCACTCACAAAAACGCTCAGGAGCAGAGCATTGACGATCGTCCCGATTCCGATGAGATCCCTTCCGAAGAAGATCTGCACGGTAAAAAGCGACAGATTCAAGATCGTCTGACAGGTGATAAAGGAAACGCCCGTAAATCCGGCGATCCCCAGATTCATCCCGGTGAACGGGTCCGTTCCAAGAAGCGTAAGCCGCAGAATAGCCGAGCCCGTGCCGATGAGCACGTTGCCAAGCAGCATGCCGAAGAAGCGTCTTGGCGTAATACTGCCTGCGAGCGCAGAAATCTTGTTTTTCATTTTCTTTTCCCCCAGCCTGCCCGCGGCAGCTTCAGATCGATGGGCTCTGCCCGGAGTCCTCAGTTTCTGCTTCACCCGTTTTTTTCGCGAGCAGCCGCACGGCCAGATATGCCATGACGAGCAGGATGATCGACAGAGATGACAGAAGATTCTCCGTCGGCGTCGGATTCCCGACCAGCATGTGGCGGGACACCAGGAACACGACCGTCTCGAGCACCTGTGACATGGACGGGTGCGCGAAAAGCTTCATGAACTCAATCCCGATGGCAAGTGTCAGCACATCCTCCAGAAATGTCATCAGCTCCAGCGTGCCCTTTCCCGCAAACACGTCCCCGAGTTCCGGGAGCAGGTGAACCAATGTGATGATGACCGCTATGAAAACAAGCGCCACGCAGATGTATTCCAGAATATCGCAGATCAGATGCCAGACATCGTACATTTTTCTGTCGGCTTTCTGGAACTTTGCCAGTTTTTCAAGATATTTGTTCATCCGTTGTCCTCGCCTCCCCTGCATATTCTGCCATTCCGGCAGTGCTCCCGGTATCTGAGTATACCAGAGAACCGCCTCTTAAAAAATGCCGGCTTTCCTGCACTCGCGGGAAGCGCTCTGAAGCGGGGCGCCTCCTCGCATTCTCCCGGAAGGTATGATACAGTAGCTGACAGCGGGGCCAGGGTGTAAAAGCCACATTCCGGGGCTTTCCCCTTCGCCGCGCGAAAGGAGATGCCATCATGAGAATTCTTCTGATCCGCCACGCAGAGCCGGATTACACAAAGGACGTCCTCACCGGGGCGGGCAAAAAGGAAGCGGCCGCTCTCGCCGCGCTCTCGCCACAGCTTGATCTCGGAAGCTGCTTTGTCTCGCCGCTCGGCCGGGCGCAGGAGACCGCCGCGTACAGTCTGCGGGCGACCGGCAAGCGCGCCGAGACGCTTGACTGGCTTCGGGAGTTCCCGGCGGCGCTGGACCTGAACGGATGTCCGGAGCTTCAGAGAGCGTACCCGGGGACATCGGCCGATCCGGTGACGGGGATCTTCCCGCCGCGCATCGTCTGGGACATGGTCCCGTCGTATCTCACGGCGCACCCCGCCTACACAGACCCCGACGCCTGGCGGGACACACTTGTCGCCCGGCACTCCGACCTGGTCCCGCTCTATGAAAGCGTGACAGACGGCCTGGATGCGCTGCTTGCTGCTCACGGATACGTCCGGGACGGCCGGCACTACCGGGTTCAGAAAGAAACCACGGAAACGCTGACTTTCTTCTGCCACTTTGGTGTGAGCTGTGTGCTCCTGTCTCATCTGTTCAACTGCTCGCCGTTCCTGCTCTGGCACTCCATCTGCCTGTCGCCGTCATCCGTCTCGGAGATCTACTCCGAAGAGCGCGAAGAAGGATTCGCGTCTTTCCGCGCTCTGCGCCTCGGCGACACGACACACCTGACCATGGCGGGCCTCAGGCCGACGTACGTCGCCAGATTCTGCGAAGTATATCACAGCAATGACCGCCACAATTAAAGGGTCACGTCCTGTCTGCCGCTAATCCCTGAAGATCCGACCGGCGAAATTATAGAATCCCTCGAGCCATACCGACGCGTCGTGACCGGCTCCCTTGATCACACATTCCGCATAGGGAATGCCTGCCGCGTCAAATTTCTGCTCGAATTTCGCCAGATTGCTGCGGTCCTCTTCGCTTTGCTCTCCGACACAGAAGAACGTGTACAGCGGAGCCTGCGCGATATCCGCAAATGTGACAGAAGATAGCACCGGGGCTTTCAGCAGCGATCCCTCAAAGATGTCCGACTCCGGAGCCAGCACGCCCAGGTATCCGAAGACGCCCGGAATGCTCACCACATCGTGAACAGCTTCGGCTCCTCCGGTCGAAAGACCGAGGATGGCGGTATCTTTCATACCGTCTGCCACCGCGTAGTGGCTCTGGATGTACGGCATCAGGTCATTTTTAAGGTCTTCCGCGAACCGGTGAAAGATCTTCCGCCGCTCGGACTCCGAGACATCGGAGTCGCGGTCCAGATCGGACGTCCACATGTCCACGAATACCAGAAGTGCCGGCGGCGTCTCACCGTCTGCCACCAGATTGCCGTAGAGGACCGGCGCCGCGTTCCACTCATCCGGCCCGCCGTCTATCCCATGCAGCAGATAGAGCACGGGATATTCCTTCGTCTCGTCATATCCGGACGGAAGCTGGATGTTGAATGTCTTTTGCGCCCCCGCCGTCTTTGAATAGTACGTGACACCCTTCACCAGAGTGCCATAATCCACGTCATCCCTCGTATCGGAAAATCCGTCCGGCACACTGTAGTCCGCGTCAAGAAAAGCCGCGCTCCGGTTCACATCTCCTGCCTGCCGGCTCCCGGCCAGATCGCTCCCGTCGCCGTGCTCCAGGCTCTCTTCCTGTTCCGGGCTCTGCGCGGCCGCTCCTCCGGCAGCCTCCGCAGCTCCGGCAGTCTCGGAGGCCGTCTCTGTGCTGACCGCCTCCGCTGCCGGCGTCTGCTGCGCGTTCCCTGTCGTTTCGCTCTCAGTTCTTCCTTTCGCGCCGTTTCCGCACCCGGTTAAAAACACCGCCGCAAGAAGCGCCGCCGCAAGACGTGTCCGTCTGCCATTACTGTTCATAGAATGCACGGATATCCTCCCGGTAGTCCTCAATAATTGCCGGCGTATCCCCTTCCCATTCCAGGACGGTATCGCCGATCTCATCCATCAGCTTCTCATTGATGGAATCCACCGTCATCGACAGCATCAGCCTGTGTTCTGCCGCGTACCCCTTCCAGTCGCCGCCCTGGGCGATTCTGCGCAGGATCGCACGCTCGTCATCTGAGAGAACGGTTCCGGCCGTGTCCGGTCTCTCCCGGCTTTCCGGCATTTGTGCGGTTCCGGGCACATCCTGTGCGCCGGACTCGGGAATACTGGGAACCAGGATGCTGCTCTCCTGCGCCGCTTCCCTCGCCGGGATCTCCGGTTCCTCGTCCACCAGCAGCGCATCTCTTGTCATGTCCGCATCCTGCCGTATTTTCACGAGACTTCCCATGTCAAGTGAGATTTTTGGCCGCGCAGCTTCCTGCTTCTTGCGGCAGTACGCCCCGATGGCCTCCTTCACCGGCTCCTCAAACCACCTGCCGGGTCCCGCCTTAAGCGGGTGCCCGAAATGCCACGCCTGCCGCATCTGCCGGTCCGTCTCCTGGCACAGCTCGCCGATCCCCGGATACGGCACGGAGTGCGTGAGGCTGCGGGCCTGCCTCGTCCAGTTCCCGTCCCGGCACAGATACACCTGATCCTGCCCGGCCTCGTACCGGAAATCCTTGTACATCCGGTAGTCAAAGAACGGCGCGGAGCGGAACGGGTACCACGGAATCCGCACGATCCCGCCCAAGCACCGTTCCAACAGATCCCCTCTCCCGCACTGCCGGTCGCGATCATCTGCAAGCGCCAGCGCCTTCATCAGAACCCGCGCATAGTCCTCCCGGTACTTTCTGGCGAAGGCGGACGCCCCCGCCCTGGCCGTACAGGCCGTCTGACAGGCCGAGAGGAACGCATCCGGTTCTGTATCTTCGCCTCTTGCCGCCGACTCAAGGACCCGCGCTGCCGCGGCCCGCTCCGATTCGGCGAAAAGCTCCGGCGCCAGGCTGACAGGCAGATCGTTGTAGATAAGAAAATCGTGCAGCCAGTAGTTCATCGACGTGGCAAACGCAGTGCTTTTTGGTGCAAACATTGCCTGAAGCTGCTTCAGACGCCGGAAGCCCGCCTCCCCCTGCTCGCCGATGCCATCCATCAGCTCATAGGCAAGAACATATGCGAATGACAGCGGCACACTTGCCTCTGCCTTTCCGGCGCGAAGCCTTGTGCGCCATCCGAAGTATCCCCGCAGCACCCGGTTGTTCATGCGCTCATATGTGGGATTGTACCAGATAAACTCACCGGAATAGATCGAATCGTCCTCATAGTTCTCCGCAAGCTTTGCCTGTCTGTAAAACAACTCCTCCGCACCGGTATTTCCCTCGCGGGTCATCCGGCGCAGCGCTTCAAGCGTCCCGGGCAGCTGCTGCGCCTGCCGCGCACTGTCCGGGAGCGGAATATCGGAATATTCACCGGTATAGCGTATCATCAGATCCTTTCCTCTTGAAAAATAATCGGTCGTTCCAGAGCGCCCTTACGGTGGCGTTTTTCCCTCCGGGCAAGTATACTGGTCTCGTTCATTATAGCAAAGGAGTGTCTGATTTCATCATGGCAGATTACATACAGGGTGTATTTTCCGCGCTTATTCCAGCCGGCATTTTCTGGGGGATTCTGCTGATTTCGGTGATCCGGGACAGAAGCCGCTACCGCAACTGCACATTTCTGCTGCTCGCGTTTCTCTCTCTGATTCCGCTCATCACGGCGCTCTCCGGCCCCTTCGCGCAGGCGGCCGCTGTGGTCCTGCTCTCACTGACAGGCATCCTCATCCTGGCTGTCCCCGTTCTGCTGATTTACAACGGATTTGTCATGATGAAGCGGGAGGGAAGGCGGTTCAAGAACCTGCTCTCGCTGTTCTTCGGGCTGTTTATCGCGGTCGGAGAGGTTAGTGCCATTCTGTTCATGTAGCTGCCTCAGATTGAAAAGCGCCCGTCTGAAGATGCAGTCCGCAGTCTCCCGCTCCTGCTGATCCTGACTTTTGTGAGTGCCGCCTACCTCTCCCTGTGCTTTCTTTCGTTTCTGGTATATTCCTGGTTCCTGCAGCTGATCCCGCGCCGCCGCGACTTTGACTATGTGATTATCCTCGGCGCCGGGCTGATCGGCGGTGAAAAAATCTCGCGGCTTCTCTCCCAGCGCCTCGACAAGGCCATAGAAGTCTGGCGCAAAGATCCGACGCCGCCCGTCATGATCCCGTCCGGCGGGCAGGGGACAGACGAGTCGCTCCCGGAGGCTCGGGCCATGGCAGCCTATCTTGTCTCGCACGGCATCCCGGAAGAAAAGATCCTGGCCGAGCCCCGCTCCCGGACAACTTCCGAGAATCTGAAGTTTTCCCGGGAGCTTATCCGGTCCGACATCTCCGGAAACAACCCCATGCAGGTTTCCGGCAGCCCGTATGTCGCCATCGTGACGAGCAATTACCACGTGTACCGCGCCCTGCGCTATGCCCGCCGCTCAGGATTTACTGCGACCGGGATCGGCGCCCCCGTGGCCGCCTACTACTGGCCGAGCGCCCTCATGCGCGAGTTCGCCGCCATCCACGCCGAAAAAAAGCACGCAGTACTTCTCATCGCCGGCTGGATACTGTGCATGCTGCCATTTATAGTGTTTGCCTTCGGATGAAACGCCTTTTGCTGATTGTTATAGGCCAGCGGCTGGCCGCATTCCGTGGCGATTTCAGCTAGAATGGACATTTCCTTGCTTTTTGCTGATTATGAAGGGCCGGGTTCAGGGCCGGTCTCATGGCTGGTTCAGGGGCGGTCTCAGAATCGCTTTCAGCTAAAATGAGCATTTCCCTGCTTTCCGCTTGCTTTTACAGCCCAGATGCTGAAAAAATATCAGCGGAAATTAGTAAAATTTCAATTCTTGCTGAATCACATAATATATATCCTATAAAATGTTCAGCGGGATTGCCATAACTCATGATCTTTGCTGAAACCCCGAACTGAGCCATCGCCTCCCCCTGCTGTCCCCAGGTTGAGCCTGCGCCTCGTCCGTCCCAGCTGCCCCGCACTGAGCCTGCGCCTCGTCCGTCCCAGCTGCCCCCGGACTGACTCTCCTGATAATAAAAATAAGAGCCGTGCTTCTGCACGGCTCTGTACAATATACAATGGGCGCAGCGGGGCTCGAACCCACGACCTTCTGGTTGTGACCCAGACGCTCTCCCGGCTGAGCTATACGCCCTGACGAAGGTTATTATAGCACCGGTCCCGCGGAAATCAAGGACAGAATGCCTCTTTCCTCCATTCTGCAGGGATACTCTGATCAATTTCCACTATCCGCCGGGATGTCCTGATGAATTTCCACTTGACAGGAGCGCAGAATTCTATATAATTAGACTTGCCTAACAAATAGAAGCTGTGACTGACCGTTCTCCCCTGGACTTGCCGGACACAGCCAGGCACTCCCGTCTGGACTTTCCGGTCACTTCCTGCATGACGCTTTCCAACAGACTCTTTTCAAGCAATACGCACCGGCCAGATGCACGGGACTACCGCTCCGCCTCTTAAACCGCAAAGAGGCGGAGCGGACTTTTTGTCTCATGAAGCTGCCCGGCTTTTCCGCCAGAGCGCCATCTTCTGTCTCACTTCACGATCCGCTCAAAATCCGACGCAGGGTGCTTGCAGATCGGGCACACGAAGTCATCGGGCAGCTCTTCGCCCACATATTCGTAGCCACAGATCCGGCAGCGCCATACCACCTGTCCCGTCTTTTTCTCCGTCTCCTGCGGCTTCGGCTTGATGTGATCCATATAGTACGCGTAGGTCACGGACGGCTCGTCACTCACCGCCTCCATGTCCGTAACGTCGGCGATGAACATCGTGTGGCTGCCCAGATCCACAGTCTGCCGCACTTTGCAGGCGATCCAGGCGTTTACGCTATCCGTGAGACGGTAGATGCCGTTCGCCGTGCGGGTCATCCCGGTAAAATCTGCGAATTTATCGGCGTCCCGCCCGCTCTGATAGCCAAACCGCCGGAATATGGCAAATGGAGCCGCCTCCGTCAGCACAGAGATATTGAAAGCGCCTGTCTTCATCAGAATGTCGTGTGTCAAGTCCGTCTTGTTCAGGCAGACCGTGACGGTGTTGGGATCCGAAGCCGCCTGAATAGCCGTGTTGATGATGCACCCGTTGTCCTTCTCACCCCGCACCGTGATGACAAAGAGTCCGTATGTCAGCCGGTACATAGCCTTTTTATCCATAGAACACTCCTTTCTTTCTGCTGTCACAATAGTTTCATCGCCTGCTTTTCAGCAAATCATGATCCTGACCGTGCAGTCCGAGAGCGGGTAGGTGCTGCAGGCATGCACGTAGCCGAATTTCTTGTCCGCATACCGCCTTCCGTCGCCGACCGACGGGACAAAGACATCTCCCTCCATCAGCTGACAGCGGCAGTACCCGCACGCGCCGCTGCGGCAGCGGGTCTGGTTCGGAATGCCCGCGCGCTCCATGGCCACCGCCATAGGCTCGAGGCTCGACGCATCGATCACCGTTTGCTGCAGGCCGCGCAGCACCGTGAGCCGGAAAACGGACGGATCGCGCGCCGGATAGTCCGGATCCTTTGTGATGTCGCGCGGTGCCCCGAATACTTCCATCCGGATGCGGCGCTTCGGGACGCCGAGTTTCTCAAGTTCTCCTGTCACGAAGCGGTACATTGGAAGCGGCCCGCAGACGAAATACGACGTGCCGCCGTCTGCCGGATCCCCTTGCGTGTACTTCCGGATCAGATCCGCGCTTAGGTAACCTTTTTCTCCCGGATAATCCGGATCACCGGAGATGACATTCACAAAGCGCACACCCGGGCAGCTGATGGCCCCGAGCTGTTTTTCCAGAATGATGTCATCTGGCCTGACCGACCCGTACAGGATCGTCAGACTGGCATCCAGTGTTCCGTGCGCAATCTCCTGCGCCATCGAGTAAAACGGTGTGATACCGGATCCGCCCGCCAGCGCCACGATCCGCTTTGCGTCCCGGAGCGGCTCATAGTAGAACTGTCCGAATGGCAGATGCGCCGTGAAAGTATCCCCTACCCGGCAGCTTTTGTACATAAAGCTTGAGACAAAACCTTCTCCCGGCTTTCCGTCCCGTATCGTCAGCTCAAAGAACGGATTTTCCTTCTGCCTTGCCTGAAACGGCGCCGAGCATATGGAGTAAGGTCTCGACGTGTGGATTCTCTTCCCACTGCCGTCTGGTATGACAAGATCCAGTGACACATACTGTCCCGCCTGAAACGGCGGCAGAACGTAGCCGGCGGCCGCCTCGAACGTGAACTTGCGCGCGGTTTTTGAGACATCCTCAATGCGGGTCACGCGCACCTGTGTCTCCTTCGGATGGATTTCTTCTGCCAGCTCGCGGATGTGGTCGTGATACAGATTCTGCGGACTTCCGGAATCGATCAGCTGGTGTCTGGCGCGGGTCACGCGGGAGGCTCCGGTTATGTCTTTAAAAAAACCTTCTACCTTCATCTCAGGCCTCCTTCTTCATTTCCGCCAGAATCTGCATGGCTGCGATCCGGCCGTTGTTGATGTTGACTGCCATGCCGTCCCCGGCCAGCTGATGGCTGGCGCAGCTCACCAGGCCGTGAATATACGTTGTTCTTTCGGCATCGGCCAGACGGGCCACGACGGAATTCTGCATATTGTGCTGATAGCCGTATATGCCGCCGCGGTAGTCACTGGTGTAATGCGATATCGTAACCGGCGTCTCGACTTCAATTTCCGCGATGTGATCCCGCAGATTCACGCCCAGCCGGCGGCTCACCGTATCGATCATCTCGCCGGCATACTTTCTCTTCACCTCAAAATAATTGTCGGCCGTGACATCATCAAAGCACTCCGGAAGCGGAAGATTGGTGATGGAGAGAGATGTCATGCCGTCCGGCACACCTTCCGGATTGGCGTAGTTGAGACAGATCGTCGTGAGATAGTCCCAGCCGCCGAGTTTCTTTCCCTGTTTCCAGAATTTGACCGTGTTCATGGCCGTCTCGGAGGAAAACACCGAGTACGAGTGTATGTTCAGTTCCTCCGGCCGCGCGTCCAGCAGCATGACAACCGAGAAGCAGGTGACGGACATCGGCATCGCGTTGGCATAGCGGAACGCCTCCGGCGGGACCTCGGACTTCGGCTCGATCATCTTCCCGTAAACCGTGTTCGGATACGGCGCCGACGCCACATACCGGCAGTGGATCTCCTCGCCGTGTGCCGTGCGCACGCCGGTAACTCTGCCATGATGTACGAGAATCTTCTCGACGTTCTGCCCGAACTCCATCTGCACGCCCATCTGCATGCAGCGCTGCGCCATCGCCACGGACATCTCGTGCGAGAAGCCGCGGGCAACATAACTCCCGCCCAGCATGTAATCGCCCATCAGGAATGCATAGATTGTAAATGGCATCGTCGTCATCGGCTGTCCGACATAGATCCAGTAAGCCGACAGAATCTTCTTGACCTTGGCGGAAAGCTTCGGGAACATGGCATTTATCACTTCTTTGGCCGAATACCCGGCCGTCTTCACGAGTTCCTCGTGATCCTTAAGCATCTGCAGCTTGCTCAGCGTGTGGTCGTTCAGATAATTGACCGACTCATAGACCTTGCGGCACAGCTCCAGAAGGCGGTTCACATCGCCGCGGCTGCCGGGATACTGCGCTTCGATCTCATCCGCCGCCACCCAGGTGCCGTCGCTTCTTCTGCCGGCGTGCAGAGTGATATCGATCCCGTCCTCGGGCGACACCAGTGTGTACGCCTCCGGCACCCGCAGCCACTGAATCGCAACCTTCATCTCGTCCAGATACCGGCGCATCGGCAGCGGACTATTTTCGGGTCCGATCGACATCATCTCGTGCAGGGTGGCTTCCATCTCCACGCCGCCCCTGACGAATGAGGTGGCGATCCCGCCCGGCAGATTGTGCCGCTCCAGGACCAGAACATCCCTTCCCTCTGCGGCCAGCTTCATGGCGCAGCTCATACCGGCAAGCGCGCCGCCGATCACAATGACATCATACGAATCCTTGTAATATGCCATGCAAACTCCTTTGGTCTTAATAAAGAGAGCGGGCATGTTAGCCCACGCCCGCCTCTTCTGCCTGCTTAATCCTTTTTCTGTTGTTCCTGTTCCGGGGGACGGCCTTTCATCCCCTCCGGATGCCCGCAGTCAGAAATTCGGGCTGTAGTCGTCCGAATCAAAGAACCGGTAGATCAGCTCCTTCGAGTACTGACAGGTCTCGTCCATGTCGCCGAAGCCCATGACCTCGCCGGCGTAGTACGTGTTGACTGTGCCCTGCATCGACTCGACCTTCTGATACCAGCCCTTGCGGTAGTCCTCCGAGAATATGTGCGGGAAATAATACCAGGACTGTTCGTTGATGACCTTGTCCACCTCTGAGCCGCAGATCTTCATGTCATCCAGCACCATCTGCCTGGCCGTCTCATATGGGATCTCTTCTCTGTCCTTGTGCTTGCGAAGTGTGTAGGTCGTGATGACCTGGTTCTCCTCGCCTCTCCAACGGCAGTAGTAGACCATCAGATGGCCGATGCGCTTTACATCCATGTTGTCGAACATGTAGTAGGAGATCGGCGGATACTGACCTTTCTTGATCAGGCATGCGAGAACGTCATAGCGCTCATACTCGATCCTGCTGAAGAGATCCTTCTCCTGCTCCGTCGCATCCGCGTAATCCGGGAAAAACTGCAGCGGAGCGGTCACGATGAGCTTGTCATACTCCGCCGTCTGCCCGTCGATCGTCACATATACCTTTCCGTCGCGGCGCTCCACCTTTTCAATGTTCTGGGAGAGCTTCGCCGGATGCTTCAGATGCGCATTCAGGCGCTCCCAGATCGACTGCGTGCCGTCCTTCCAGGTCCAGAGATTGCACTTCACGAAATTCATGGTCGTCTGGAAGTCCAGATACTTCAGGACGTACGCCGCCGGGATCTCGTCAAAATACCCGTAGCCGAAAGCCGTGAACGGACCGATCCAGATGTCCTGTACGAGATCAATGCCGTTCTTTGCGCAGAATACCTTGAACGGAAGCGCGAGATCTTTCAGATTCTCATTGGTCCCGGAGATCCACTCGCCCGTCCCGTTCGCGTCAAACCCTTCATAGCGCCCGTCCGATACGCCGCGGTGGCCGTTCACATCGTACCCCTTGTACTTGGTCTCCAGAAGTCTGGCCAGTTTCGTCGTCTGACTCTTCATCTTCAGAAGCCGCGGAAGATTCGAGAGCTTCTTCGGGTCAAACGGGTCATACACCTCGCCGTTAAGCGTCTTGTAGTTGCGGTTCAAAGCCGGACCGTCATGGATGATCCCGCAGAATTCCTCCACATCGTGTACCGCATAGTAGCTCGGGACCCCCATGATCGCGCCCATCTCATAGCGCTTTCCCTCGTATGTCGGCGAATTGCACTTTCCGCCGACCCAGGCGTTCTTCTCCAGGATCTCGTAATTGTCATACCCGGCTTTCTCCAGGTACATGCCCGCCGCAAGACCTGCCGGGCCGCCTCCGATGATGCAGATTCTCTCTGCCTTATCCTGTCTCATAAAACAAAGCTCCCTTCTCTTTATGATTTTGATCTGATTGTTATCACATTCACAATTTTTAATTATTGTACGCCAAAAACACGAACGTGTAAACAGGATTGCCCTGCCGCCCCACATCTGCTAAAGTAAAGACAGTTAAATGAATGTCTCTGTCCGGAAAGGAGTCAGCGGGAGAAGAAAGCGCCCGCGTTCTCATATCGCATGGAACAGACCTTTTCTGAATTTCTTGACCGTGTCTGCGGTCAGTACGCGCCCCGTCCGGCGATTCTGGAAACGCCGGATCACCCGGAGAGTGCCATCACCTATGCCGCTCTCCGGCAGAAGATTCTCCTGCGCATCCGGGAACTGGAAGGAAAGCGGACAATTGTCCTGCGCATGGCTCCTGGCGCCGAGTGGATCATCACAATGTTTGCGGCGGTGGAAGGCGGCCACCAGACCGTTCTGGAGAGCATAACCGATCCCGAGATTCCCGCCTCGGTATTCGACTCAGCCTCTGAATATCATCCCGGCCATCTGCTCTTCTTCACGTCCGGCACGACCGGAACCGGGAAAGCAGTCGTTCTCTCCCAGGCGGCTCTGCTGCGCAGCTGCTGGAACGGCCAGCAGATGCTGCCCTGTCACAGCAGCGACCGGATTCTCTCCATGCTGCCGCTCTCGCATGTGTTCGGTTTCGTCTGCACGCTGCTCTGGCCGCTCTCGCAGGGCGCCTGTGTACAGATCGGAAGCGGCATGCGGGGATTTGCCACGGATCCGAGGGCTTTTCGTCCGACAATCCTTCCCGTCGTCCCGTCGCTTCTCTCGTATCTTCTGAAGGCTGATGCCCTGAACTCCGAGCTCCGTGTGATCCTCGTCGGCGCCGGCCCCTGCCGCAGAGAAGTCCTGTCAGCCGTGGCCCGCACGGGGACCAGCATCTGCTTCGGGTATGGCCTCACCGAGACGGCGAGCGGTCTGGCCATCAGCCGGCCGGGCGAGGATCCATTCGCCATGCATCTGTGTCCGGACACAAAGATACGGATTGCTGATGACGGCGAGCTTCTGGTCCGCACGCCGTGCATGATGGAAGGATACTTCGACGATCCTGCAGAGACGACCGGCCGGCTTTCCGGCGGTGAGCTCCACACCGGTGACCTGGCGGAACTCCGGGACGGCGCGCTGTACATCACAGGGCGGAAGAGTGACGTACTCGTTATGGAAAATGGCGAGAAGATATACTGCCCGGAGGCCGAGGCCAGACTTTTCAGTCTGCTGGGCAGAGAAGCTGCCCTGACACTTCGAGGCGGCGTTCTGACACTTGTGGTCGCCGCACCGTCCAGCGACTATGCCGCGATCGCCGAGAAGATCGCCGGATATAACCGGGAACAGCCGCTCGGGAAAAAAATCCAGGGGCTCGAGCTGCGCCGGCAGTCGCTGCCGCGCACGGCAACCGGAAAGATCCAGCGATGGAAACTGTAGGTCACAGAGACATCTGATACAGAAGGGAATGGGAAAATGGTCTACACAGAAGATGAAATATTTGAAAAGTTAAAGGAGATCCTGAAGATCTGCATGCCGGAGGCAGATCTGTCCTCTGTCCGGAAAGATTCCGTGATCAACCGGGACATCGGCGCGGATTCCATGAACTTCATCATGATCCTGGCCAAAGTCGAGGGTGCATTCGGCATCACGATCCCCGACGAACTATGGAGTCAGCTCTCCACCGCTCAGGATGTGATCGACGTGATTCAGCGCCTGACAGCCGAGAAGGAACAAGGAACCGGGCCGGCATGAAGAAGGACCAGGAACAATCCCCGGAGCTGTACACACGGCGCCTTGCCGTGCACGCTTCGGACGTGGATGCATTCCGCCATCTGCGCATGAGCCGTCTCTCCGGCATCCTGCAGGAACTCTCCATCGCGCACACAGAACGTCTGGGATTCACGAGGCGCCTCACGCTCGACAAAGGCCTGCTCTGGATTCTCACGCGGCTGCGCATCTCTGTGATGCGGCCGATCCTGTACGATGAAGAACTGGAATTCTGCACCTGGCCGAGGCCTGCGCTGCACATGCTCTACCCCCGGGAATACCGTATCTTTGAGAGCTCAGGGGCGCAGATCGGCGAAGCTGCCGCACTGTGGGCGATTATCGACGCTTCGACACGCAGGATCGCCCTTCCGTCAGAGACCGGCATATACATCCCCGGCACCGTGCGCACCGGGCAGCTGCCGCTGCCACAGGGCCTCTCTCCCGCCTTTTGCCAGAACGCAGCGCAGCACACCGTCACCTATTCGGAGATCGATCTGAACGGGCACGTGAACAACACGCGCTATCTCGACTGGATCGATGATCTGCAGAGCGAAGAGCGGCACCGGGCGGGCTTCTCCGGTGAACTGCAGATCAACTACATGCATGAGATTCTTCCCGGAAGTGTCGTATCTGTGCATGTCCTGTCCGAAGAAGCGCCCACATCCGGCAGCCTCTGTCAAAGCCGCACAAAGGTCACAGGCTGTCTGCCTGGGGATGTCCCGGCTTTCGTGGCCATGATTTCAAGGGGGCACTGACTTTAGCAGACATCTGTCCACAACAGGATAGTCAAAGGCAAAATAAGAAGGGCCATGTCTCCCATGGCCCTCCCGGTGTGATTCCATTCGGTATATATTCTTCCCGTCAGTTCTGATAGTTCACCTGCTGCTCCTTCACGAGTTCAAAGTGTGTCAGACTGTCCGCGTCAAGATCGGTGTGGCGCAGACTGACAGCGCTGATCTGCGAGTTGTCATAGGTGCGGTAATAGTAGATCCCCTCTTCCAGATTGATGCAGGACGAGTAGATCGTGATCTCATTCTTGTCCCCGAGCCGGCAGCAGCCTCTCTGCTGCTCAACGCTCCCCAGAATGTGGAAGAACTGCGACACGCTTCCCTCCTCGGTAGTATCCGACAGACTGTTCATCCGCGTGAAAGCGACCTTCGCGAAGCGGGACGAGGAAGAAAGGTCGCCCGGAAGCCCGATGGCCCCCATGCCCCGGCTGTACTGCGCGAGCTCCAGCCCCTGCGCGAAGCGATTCTCTCCCTGCTCCGGCGTAAGATTGCGGTAGTCGTTCAGCTTGAACAGCTGAATGTCAAATGTAGGATTGTTGGTCATCACGCCCACCGGATTGTCGTAGATCTTCAGGCCGTCCTTCACGCTCTCTACGACAATGCTCTTTCCGCTCGTGTCCGCGAGCATCCAGTGCAGCGGTGAGAGCGGGAGCTGCTCGCTGAAGTTCTCGTTGATGAGATTCGTGTGGGACAGAAGCGCCTTTGCCTCCTCCAGATCGGCACACTGTCCGAGCACCCACGGGACGATCTCGAACGGCGCGATGTTGTCGGCGCCTGTCACCGGCTCGCCGTAGTACGCGTTGGTCGGGAAGTTCAGTCCGGCCATGCCGAGGCCTTTTTCATTGGCTGCGTCGTAGTACAGCGGATAGCCGCCGGCGATGAACGCCATGCCGATGAGCGCATAATGCGTCTGCATCGCCGGGACCTTTCGGAACGCGAACGGGAATTTCCGCGGCGTGATGGTGACCTCCTCGTGATAGGAATACTCCAGATCCAGGTTCCGGCCGAAGTAATGCTGCTTTGTCGAATACGTTGCTGCTGTGCACATACTTTTCTACCTGCCTTTCAGAGACTGTGTCTGATTTTTGATATTCTTATTTTACTCTTTTTTAAATGCCCAGAACTTGTTTATCAGAAAATTCAGCGGAACACTGACACAAATTACAATCGGCGATTGCAAAAAGCCCGGATATCTTATACAAAAGAGAGGGAAGGCAGGTGGTGTCTCTGCCCGCTTTCCGGCAGGACGCCGCTTTTGAAAGGATTATTATTATGAAGATACTTCCCATGTCACAGAAGGATATGGAGACCGAGGGAAAGAAAGTGCTGCTGATTCTGGCGCTGTCCGTGCTCTACGGCGGCGTCACGAACTGGTTCATAATTCCCTATCATCTGTATTCCGGCGGCATCCTGGGGCTGGCACAGCTGATCCGTTCTCTCATCAGCGAAGGCACCGGCGTGCAGGCTCCGTTTGACTACGCCGGTCTTCTGTACTATCTCTTTAATATTCCCGTAATGCTAATCGTCCAGCGCATGATGGGCCGCCGGTATTTTGTCAAGACCGTGATCTGCCTGACCGCCCAGTCACTTTCCATGGCGCTGATTCCGGTCCCTGACGCGCCCCTGATTGATGACGCGCTGGCTGCCTGTCTTCTCGGCGGAATCCTGCGCGGCATCACGATCGGACTAAGCATGCGCTTTGGCGCCAATGACGGAGGCATGGATCTTGTCGGCATCATTCTGATCAACAAGGGAAAGAAAGTGACCGTCGGGCAGCTGGGCCTGATCGTCAACGCGCTCCTGTACATCGTGCTCGCCTTGCGCTACGACCTCACCATCGTCGCCTACTCCATGATCAGCTCCGCCATGATGTCCTACGCGCTCGACCGGTTTTACTCCCAGGGGATCAATGTGGAACTGCACATCATCACGAAGGAGGACCCTGTACAGCTGGAGGCGGCCATCACCGGGCGCCTGCACCGAAGCGCCACCACCTGGCAGGGGACCGGCATATACGCCGGCGATCCCGTCCACGTGCTGTATGTCGTCCTGAACAAGTATGAAGTGACGGCCCTCCGCCGCCTCGTCCGCACTCTCGACCCCCAGGCCTTCATCATTGAAAATGCCGGTGTAAAAGTCATGGGGCATTTCGAGAAGCATCTGAGCTGAACAAAAGCGCCGGAGCTTTCCTTTGCGGAAAGCCCGGCGCTTTTGTTCTGCCTTTGTCAGGCATCACTGAATTCCGGTGACCTTGTAATCCTTGTCCTCTACAGCTTTGGTGAGAGCAGCGTCATCGACATCCTTGCTCAGTGTGACGACTGCCTGCCCCGCCTTGTGGCTCACCTGTGCGCTCTCCACGCCGTCAAGCGCCTCAAGCGCCTTTTTCACGGTCATCTCGCAGTGTTCGCACATCATCCCCTCAATTTTGATTGTCTTGCTCATGTCATTCTCCTTTACATTTTTATAAACACCGGTATTGCCGGCATTTTCCGGATCTTCTGACACCGCGATAAGCCGCCCGCTCTCATCCGGGACCACCGGGTGCTTCTGTCTCCTGTCATGCTTCGTGCTGAACATGTCAAAGAGGTTCAGCCGCAGCGCATTGCTCACGACAAATACACTTGAGAAGCTCATCGCCGCAGCGCCCCACATCGGGCTCATCGTCAGGCCGAAGTGGGCGTACAGCCCGGCCGCCAGCGGCACAAGCGCCACATTGTAGATGAGTGCCCAGAACAGGTTCTCCAGGATGTCCTTATAGGTCTGGCGGGAGAGGCGGATGGCCGCCGCGGCATCTGTCAGGCGGGATTTCATCAGGACCACATCCGCCGCATCGATGGCGACGTCCGTGCCGGCGCCGATTGCAATGCCGATATTGGCGCGGGTCAGGGCCGGGGCATCATTGATCCCGTCGCCGACCATCGCGATCTTTCCCTTCTTCTGAAGCTGCGCCACCACAGCCTCCTTTCCCTCCGGGAGTACGCCGGCAATCACTTCATCCACGCCGGCCTGCCGTCCGATCGCTTCCGCCGTCTTCTGATTATCGCCGGTCAGCATAACGACATGGATGCCCATGTTCTTGAGCTGACGGATCGCCTCCGCCGAGTCATCCTTGATGACATCGGCCACGGCGATGATGCCGGTGAGTTTCCCGTCTTTCATGAAGAAGAGCGGCGTCTTGCCGCTGCCCGAGAGCTCTTCAGACCTTTTCAGCATGGCTGCCGGGACTTCTGTGCGGCTGGCAATGAAGCGGCCGCTGCCGCCTGTCAGCCGGCTTCCCGCAAGGACTGCCTCCAGGCCGTGGCCCGGAAGCGCCGCAAAATTCTGAACGTCTGACACGAAGATCTGCTTTTCGCCGGCGTACTCCCTGATAGCCTTCGCCAGCGGGTGTTCGCTTTTCTTCTCCAGTGCCGCCGCTGTCTCCAGCAGTTCTTCTTCCGTGACTCCCTCTGCCGGAATGATATCAGTCACCTTCGGCCGGCCGCTTGTTATGGTTCCTGTCTTGTCAAGCGCCACAATCTGCACATTGCCCGTCTCCTGCAGGGCTTCGGCCGTCTTGAAGAGAATGCCGTGCTTCGCGCCCATGCCGTTGCCGACCATGATTGCGACCGGTGTCGCAAGGCCAAGCGCGCACGGGCAGGATACGACCAGAACGCTGATGCCGCGGGCCAGGGCATAGCCGACCGGCTGCCCGAGCAGCAGCCAGATCAAGGTGACGGCTGCGGCAATGAGGATGACCGCCGGAACAAAATACCCGGAGATTGTATCCGCCAGCTTCGCGACCGGCGCCTTGGTGGCAGCAGCGTCACTCACCATCGAGATGATCTGCGAGAGCGTCGTGTCCTCGCCGACGCGGGTCGCCTGACATCTCAGAAAGCCTGACTGGTTCAGAGTCGCCGAGCTGACCTGCGATCCCGCCTCCTTGTCGACCGGAATCGACTCACCGGTCAGGGCCGACTCATCCACCGCACTGGCCCCTTCAAGAACGACTCCGTCCACCGGGATGTTCTCGCCCGGGCGCACCACGAAAATATCGCCTTTGACCACATCGTCAATCGAGATCTGCTGTTCCTTCCCGTCACGGATCACATTGACCGTCTTCGGCTCGAGCTTCATCAGACTTTTCAGCGCATCCGTGGTGCGGCCCTTGGAATACGACTCGAGCATCTTGCCGACTGTGATCAGCGCCAGGATCATGCCGGCTGACTCAAAGTAAAACTCATTCATGTAGACGGCCGCCGCCTCACTGCCGCCGTGCACCTGTGCATATGTCATCGCGAAGAGCATCACCGTGCTGTATCCGAACGCAGCCGACGAGCCCAGCGCAATCAGCGTGTCCATGTTCGGCGCGCCGTGGAACAGGCTCCTGAAGCCGCTGACGAAAAATCTCTGGTTGATCACCATGATGATGCCCGCAAGAAGAAGCTGCATCAGTCCCATCGCCACATGATTTCCCTGCATGAATGGCGGCACCGGCCACCCCCACATGTGGGCTCCCATCGAGAAATACATCAGAGCCAGCAGAAAACCGACCGACGCGATCAGCCTTTTCTTCAGCACCGGCGTTGTCCTGTCCTTCAGGGCATCTTCCTCCGCCGCGATCCGGGCAGAGACGCCCCCAGCCTTTTCGGTCTTTTCATTCTTCGGGAATGCCCCGTATCCGGCATCTTCCACGGCCTTGACAACTGAGGCCGCATCCGCCGTTCCCTCCACACCCATCGAATTGGTCAGGAGGCTGACAGAGACACTCTTCACACCGGGGACCTTCGCGACGGCCTTTTCGACTCTCGCCTGGCACGCCGCGCAGCTCATCCCCGTAACGGTATATTGTTCCATTTAACCCTCACAATCCTTAAGCTCATCGCTTACAGCGGTTACTTCATGACCTTCGGCAGGAGCTTCACGAGCTCATCCACCTTCTGCGTGCCGCCGGCCTTGATATCGTCCGCCACGCAGGTCCGGATATGATCCGCCAGAATGACCTTGTTGAAGCTGTTTAACGCCGCATTGATGGCGCTCACCTGTGTGATGATGTCCGGGCAGTAGGCGTTGTTCTCAAGCATCCGCTTAACGCCCCGCACCTGTCCCTCGATCCGGTTCAGCCGGTTGATAAGATCCTTGTATTCTTTCTCCGAGCGCTCCCGCGACTTGTGCCGGCAGCAGTCCGGAATAAACGCCGGTTCATTCTCGTCTGACACCGGTTCTTCTGCAGCCATGTCCGCGCATCCGCAGCTCTTTGTTTCCTCCACTTCACCTGCCTCCTTGCGTATCCGCCGCCGCTGGTTTCTTACATGTCTGATGGTATACCCCTTATGGGTATATTGCAATCCCGCAAATATGCTAAATATATCATGGTTTTACGCAGCTAACTTGTGCAGACTGCACATACCCCATATGGGTATATTTCATCAAAAAAGCAAGCGCGGGGTGCTTCGCTGACGACTCCGTCCAGAAGGTATCCGGTCAGCGGAAATTCCCGTGCTTGCTTATTCTGATGAATATCACACTGATCAAAGTTGGAACGATCGCATCATCTCGCGAAATTTGTCCGCACATCCGTCACGTTGTCCGGGTGCCCGATGCCGTTTTTCTTTCCATTCTCGATCAGCTTCAGCATCCACGCCATGTTCTTCCCGAGGTTATACATAGTCTGCAGGCCTTCCTTGTCCTGCGCGACATCCTCAGCCTTCGATCCGAACACATGGTTCCAGTAGCTTGCCGTGACAATCGGCATCTGATTGATGGAGAAGTGCTTGTTGATCACGTCCATCGTGCACACCTGCCCGTTGCGCCGGGCGCTTGCCACGGCAGCCGCCGGCTTGAATGCCAGGTCTTTTCCCGCCGAAATCCACAGCCGGTCCATGAAGGAGAGCAGACGGCCGCTCGGATGCGCGTAGTAAACCGGCGTGCCGAATACGAAACCGTCGGCTGTCTTCGCCTTCTCGGCGAATGCATTCACCGCGTCGGCATTTATTACGCAACGGCCGTTTTCCGAGCAATAGCCACAGGCCATGCAGTCCGCCAGTGGCTTTACGCCAAGCCACACGATCTCCGAATCGATGCCTTCTTCCCTGAGTGCCCTGGCGACTTCGAGGAGTGCCGTATACGTGCAGCCCTTTTCGTGTGTGCTGCTGTTCACCATCAGAACTTTCATGAAAACCTCCTGCAATCTTCCGTATCTTACTTTGTGACATGCCGCTCTGTACTCATTATAGCGTTTTCTGGCTCTGGCGTTGCGGGCGCTCACCGATTTTCCGTGAACGCCTTTGAAATTTTGATTATTCAATATTTTATCGTCAGTTTAATTTAACTTGACACTTCTTTTTTTAATAATATTTACAATCCGGATCAATTACGCTATTATTCCATCGTCGAAACGCAAAGGAGCGCAGAGCACACGACAGAGTATTCGTGTGCGCACTGCGTTTTTTATTTTGCCATTTCAAGGAGGTACAGGGATGAATACCAACATGAGACTTGAAGCGGATTCCATCGGAACTCTGGAAGTGCCATCGGATGCGTACTACGGCGTTCAGGCCCAGCGCGCGGCAGCGAATTTCCAGATCACGGGTCAGCACATGAACCGGGACTTCATCCGCAACCTTGCCTTGATCAAGAAGGCGGCGGCCATCGTGAACAAAAACGCCGGCCTTCTGAGCGCCCCCAAGTGCGGCGCGATCTGCGCCGCCGCCGATGAGGTCATCGGCGGAAAGTGGGACAGCTCCTTCATTGTCGACAGCATTCAGGGCGGCGCCGGAACCAGCGCCAACATGAACATGAATGAAGTCATCGCCAACCGTGCCAATGAGCTTATGGGCGGCGCGCTCGGAACTTACGATCTGGTTCATCCCAACGATGATGTGAACAAAGCACAGTCCACCAACGACACAATCCCCACAGCGGGAAAGATGACCGTTCTTGATCTCGAGAGCGCGCTGGACATAGAACTGGAGAAACTGGAAAAGGAACTCACCCGCAGAAGCGCCGAATTTCAGGATATCCTGAAGATGGGCCGCACGCAGCTGCAGGACGCCGTCCCGATGACGCTGGGTGAATCCTTTGCCGGATATGCTTCCATGGTCCGCCGCTGCCGGGCGCGGCTTGAAGCCACCTGCCGGAGTGAGATGCGTGTGATCAGTCTCGGTGCGACCGCAATCGGATCCGGCATCAACGCTTCCGTTTATTACCGCACGCACATCGGCGCACAGCTCTCCGCTCTGGCCGGCCGCAGCTTTACGATCGCGGACGATCTTTTTGACGCCACAGAGAACCTGGACGGATTTGCCGCCGTATCCGGTGCGCTCAAAGCCTGCGCTCTCAGCCTGTCCAAGATGTGCAACGATCTGCGCCTGCTGTCTTCCGGCCCGCGCTGCGGCCTGAATGAGATCAATCTTCCTCCGATGCAGAACGGCTCTTCCATCATGCCAGGCAAGGTCAATCCGGTCATCCCGGA
>DGVL01000027.1:2694-7158 GCA_002394965.1 Lachnospira sp. UBA4285 | reverse complement strand
TAACGTCGGCCAGATGGTGAAGGTTAAGGTGCTTGAAATCAACGAGCAGGGTAAAATCAATCTTTCGATCAAGCGCGCGCTGGCAGAGGAGAAGAAGGAACCGGAACGTGAAGCGGCTCCGCCTCCGGCTGCTCCCAGCAAGCCTGTGATGACGGAAGCAGGGGTGGTTGCTCCCCCAACCGGCGATTTGAGTTTTGAGGAAAAGCTGAAGAAGTTTATGCAGGCTTCCGACAGCAAGAACGCGGACAAACGGCGGAACACCGAGCGTAAGCAGCACGCCAGACGCAAGTAATTCTGGGGCATAAAGCACGCGATCGAATATGTTCTGAAATACAAGACAGGCATCCTTCCGCAGGAAAACGTGCGGGAAGGATGCCTGTTTACGGTTTAATGCCGGTTCAGCGCGGCAGAAAATCGCAGCTGCTGAGCGGGTTCCATTTTGTGTCATAACGGTGATAGACAAAATGACCGTTATTCAGAGCCGCCATATAGTAGCCGGTTTCGAGCTCGGTAACAAACATCGTATCGCCGAGTTCGCAGGGAAGATCGATGCTGTATTCCTGGTTTGGTCCGAAGCTGAGCCGAAGCAGCGACGAATCCCTGGTCAGGATGACCCGGGTGAAAGTGGACATGGCCGTAGAGCTCTGACCGATGGTATAAGGAAGAAGACCGGGGTCTCCGGAATAGAGCTCCCAGTAGCCGCAGTAGGGGAGATACAGGTTCAGCAGTTCCTGCCAGCGGTTCCGGTCAGGGAATTCCCCTTCAAAGGACTGGAGCCAGGCCTGCGCCCCGGGAAGATCACCGGCGCTGCACAGCATGAAGAAATCACGGGTATAGTCGGTGGCCTCGGCAATCCGCTGCGGATAAGAAGCACTTTCTCCATAATCGCCGAGGGCGTGAAAGAGCTCTGTCAAGGCATCCTTCAGCAGCATCAGGTTGGCGGATGGAGCATCTTCCAGGCGGATGTCCGATTTGTCCTTGCCGCAGGCTGCGCTCAGTTCATCGACAACGCTGCTGCCGAGGCGAAGCGCCTCCGCGGTGGAGAGAGAGAAGATGCTGGTCTCGTTCGGATCGGTGGAGATGAGAGCATAGATGCGGCTCACATCATAGCGGGATAGAAACTGATACAGTGAGACGGCCTTCCGGTAAAGGCATTCTGTAGCCATGGTTTTGCTGTCGGAAAAGTCTCCCAGACTTTCAAAAACAGAGTGCGCTTCACTGTAAGCGCCGGATTCGAGCAGCGCAAAAGCACGGTCATAGGTCTCCTGACGCTGAAGGCGAAGCGCCTCCTCTGCCTGATCGTGCAGCATACGGACTTCCCGATCGACGCCGGCCCGGCATTCTTCGGCACGGGAGGCGCTGTCTTTATAATCGCCGAGAGCATCAAAGGCATCGCCCGCCGCGCGATAAAGCAGCATGGCGACGGTTGTGTCCTCTCTGAGATCCGAAGCGGAGTATCCGGCGGTTTCCAGCATCGCGCTGTCACCGGATTCCGCCGCATTCATCAGCCTGTCGGCCTCAATGTATGGGATTTCGCGGTTCAGGATGGTTTCACTGTCCCGATACAGCGGAATATCGGATAAAAGCTCCTGCGCGGCGGACAGATCTCCTGCGTGCAGCGCATTCATCGCACTGCGGTAATGATGTTCACGGTAGACAGCACCGGGCACAGCCGCAATCAGAAGAACCAGCAGCAAAATCGCCGGAATAATGAAGATGAGGTATTTTTTCTGAAGGAGCTTTTTCATCGGAAACACCGCCTCCTGTGTATCCTTTCTGTATATATGCAGTATACCATGCAAAACTGAGACTTGCAATGAGATTTCATAATTTCTGCGGCACTTCGTTGACATTGAAAGTTAAAATGACTATAATTGCTTTACCACTATTTTAATGGAGGATTCAACAATGATTGCGATTGGTTCCGATCACGGCGGCTATGCACTGAAGCAGGCTGTGATGAAACATCTTGAGAGCAGAGGCGAGCAGTATCACGATTTCGGTACTTACAGCGAAGCAAGCTGCGATTATCCCGATTACGGCAGAGCAGTGGCGGAAGCTGTCGCGAGCGGAGCGTATCAGTACGGGATCATCATCTGCGGAACTGGCATCGGTATTTCCATTACGGCCAACAAGGTCCGCGGTATTCGCGCGGCACTCTGCGGGGACTGTTTTTCGGCCGAGGCGACCAGACTTCACAATGATGCAAATGTTCTTGCAATGGGCGCCCGCGTTGTCGGAGAGGGCCTGGCGCTGAAGATTGTGGATACGTTTCTGGACACCCCGTTTTCAAACGACGAACGCCATATCCGCCGGATTTCCAAGATCGAGCCGTGAATTGAGCGTTCCGAAAAGGAGTAGATTCATTGGCAAAGAACTCTGATTTTTATCGCGGGAGAAGACAGCGCAGAAATTACTGGCTGATTCCGTTTATTCTGCTGATCGGCCTGATCACGCTGCTGATTGTGCTTTTCTACGGACTGCAGAAATACGCGGTCATCAGAGACGACACCGTGAAAGTTGTCTTCTCTGACTCCGATGAAACGGTCGATTCCGAAACAACGGCAGCAGCGGGCTCGAATATGGTGTTTGATTCCGTGGTCCCTGAAATCGTCTTTCAGCCTCCGGATTATTCCCGCGTGGTGGCAACGGCAGGAAGAAATGTCAAACCGCTCCGCGCTGTTTATCTCAGCGCCGAGGAGATCGGGGAAAGCAGATTGCAGGAAGCCGCGGCAAATCTGGTCGACGGCAATGCCCTGATGCTTGAGATGAAGCCGAGAAGCGGCCAGCTGATGTGGAATTCCAAGGCTTCTCTCGCCTACAGCTACGGCCTTTCGACCGACAATGACTTTACCAACTCGCTCCCGAAGCTGATCCCCGCACTCAAGACCAGGGAAGACGGGAAGACCGTCTATATGGTCGCACAGATCAGCTGCTTTATTGATGAAATGCTCGCGTCCCGAAGCACGCAGTACGCACTGCGAACGGAGAGCGGGTTTAACTACAGCGATGAAAACGGTTCCTGGCTGGATCCCTATAACGCGGACCTGCGCAACTATATTATCGAACTCATCCGGGAGCTGTATGACATGGGCTTCGACGAAGTGGTCCTGGCAGACGTGATGCACCCGGTGGGCGCTACGGTCCAGAACGCAGAAGGGGAGAACATCAAGGCCAAGTTCCTCTATACCAGAGAGATGTCCTATGAACCGGACCCGGTTACGGCGATCTGCGGATTTGCCGTGTATGTGGCGAACGAACTGAAGGACAAGCCGGGACTTCTTTCCATCTATACCGACAGCCCGCAGTCGCTGGTCCGGAACAACGAGGACAGCGGACAAAACGCCGTCCTGTTCATGAAAATCTACGACCGGGTTTTCTATCGGACCGACCGTTATACCTATACCTACAATCTGCAGGATATGCAGGGAAGCGTGCCCTACGGAAATGTTCAGGACCGCTTTGTCCCGGTGGTAATCAACCTGATCCCGCATGATAACAGTTCCTGGGTCTATATCGAACAGATTGCCGAAGAAGCGGGGAATACCTAAGAACTTGAGGCAATTCAATCAGTTTGATTTGACATTGCAGCGCATTCAGTGTAAAATTCATATGTATGACCGAGGGGGCGGACCGCCGACTCGGTCAATCAACACGGCAAAAGGAGTACAGCCATGTATAAGGTAGTAACCAAGAGGTATCTGAATGATGCCAAGAGCATCTGTCTTTTCGAGATTGAGGCGCCGCTCGTGGCAAAACACGCCAAGGCCGGCCAGTTTGTGATTTTCCGCCTGGACGAACAGGGGGAGCGTGTTCCGGTATCCGTTGCCGGCTATGACCGTGAGAAGGGAACCGTCACCGTGATGGTCCAGGCTGCCGGCAAGACGACCAAAATGCTCCACACGGTGGAACAAGGCGATTATATTTCGGATTTTGTCGGCCCGCTCGGCAAGGCCACCGAGATGGAGGGCCTGAAGAAGGTCTGTGTCGTCGGCGGCGGTGTCGGCTGCGCCATTGCGTATCCGATTGCCAAGGAAATGCACGCCAGAGGAATTGACGTGACCTTCATCGGCGGTTTCCGCAGCGCCGACATCGTGATCCTGAAGGAAGAGCTGAAAGCTGTGTCCGATAAGCTCATCATGTGCACGGACGACGGCACCTACGGCGAGAAGGGCTTTACCACGGTGTTCCTGAAGAATGAAATCGAAGCGAACATCAAAGAAGGCAAGCCCCAGTTTGACCGCGTCATTGCCATCGGCCCGGACATTATGATGAAGTTCCTTGCTGACGTGACCCGCCCCTACGGAATCAAGACCATCATCTCTCTCGACCCGATCATGGTGGACGGCACGGGCATGTGCGGATGCTGCCGCGTGATCGTCGGCGGTGAGACGAAGTTTGCCTGTGTCGACGGCCCGGACTTTGACGCCCATGAGGTCGACTTTGACAGCCTGCTGAAGCGCG
>DGVL01000027.1:2198-2634 GCA_002394965.1 Lachnospira sp. UBA4285 | reverse complement strand
GACTTTGACAGCCTGCTGAAGCGCGCTGCGTTTTACAAGGATGAGCAGGATGAAGCGGCCAAACACATCTGCAAGATCACAGGAGGAAAGAGAAATGGCTAATCTGAAGGTCAATATGAGCATGACAAAGAACGAAATGCCCGAGCAGGACCCTGTTGTCCGCGCCGGCAATTTCGATGAGGTTGCTCTTGGATATGATGCAGAGACCGCGATGAAGGAAGCCGCCCGCTGCCTGGACTGCAAGAACAGCCCCTGCCGCAGCGGCTGCCCGGTGAGTGTGAAGATTCCCCGCTTCCTTGAAAAGGTCCGTGACGGTGATTTCGATGCGGCTTATGACATCATCACTTCTACCAACTCTCTGCCTGCGGTCTGCGGCCGTGTGTGTCCCCAGGAGAAACAGTGCGAGTCCAAATGCGTCCGCGGCCTGAAAGGCGAG
>DGVL01000027.1:0-2059 GCA_002394965.1 Lachnospira sp. UBA4285 | reverse complement strand
GCGCCCGAGTCCAACGGCCACCGCATCGCGGTGATCGGTTCCGGCCCTGCCGGTCTGACCTGTGCGGGTGATCTTCGCAAGATGGGTTATGATGTGACCATTTTCGAAGCCTTCCACAAATCGGGCGGTGTACTGGTCTACGGTATTCCGCAGTTCCGTCTGCCGAAGGAAATTGTCGCCGCGGAGATCGAGAACCTGACCAAGATGGGTGTCAAGATCGTAAACAATGCCATCATCGGCAAGTCCATCACCGTGGACGAGCTCTTCGAGGAAGGCTATGAAGCAGTGTTCATCGGCTCCGGAGCCGGCCTGCCGCAGTTCCTGCACATCCCGGGAGAGAACCTTCTGGGTGTCTACAGCGCCAATGAGCTTCTGACCCGTACCAATCTTATGAAGGCGTACCGGGACGACTACGACACGCCCATCAAGCACTTTCACCGCGTTGCCGTCGTCGGCGCCGGAAACGTTGCGATGGACGCCGCGCGTGTGGCAAAGCGCCTGGGAGCCGAGCATGTCTACATCACCTATCGCCGCGGCCGCGACGAGCTTCCTGCCCGTAAGGAGGAAGTCGAGCATGCGGAAGCAGAGGGGATCGAGTTCAATCTGCTGAACAACCCCTGTGCCATCCACGGCGATGAGGACGGCCATGTCACCGGGATCGAGCTGATCCGTCAGGAGCTGGGCGAGCCGGATGAAAAAGGCCGCCGCAAACCGGTCGCGGTACCTGATTCCAACTGGGTCCTGGATGTCGACACCGTGATTATCGCAATCGGCACCAGTCCGAACCCGCTGATCCGCAACACCACGGAAGGCCTGACCTTTACCCGCAAAGGCGGCATTGAGGCGGATGAGGGCGGCGTGACCTCCCGTCCGGGCGTCTTTGCAGGCGGCGACGCAGTCACCGGTTCGGCAACGGTTATTCTGGCCATGGGCGCCGGAAAAGCCGGAGCCAAGAGCATTGACGAGTACATCAAAAGCAAGAAATAACAAATCGTTCACTTGACAGATCACCGGTGCTGTGATATTGTCTGTCAAGGATAGTTAGGCGGGCGCCTGTGGTTTCCCACGGGTGCCCACTCCTTTTCATAGAATGGTAAGAGGATGTGAGTATCAGTGAACTATGATGTCATCATTGTCGGCGCAGGTCCGGGAGGAATCTACACTGCTTATGAATTGATGAAGAGCAGGCTGAAGGTTGCCGTCTTTGAACTCGGCCGGCCGCTGAATCAGCGCAAGTGCCCCATTGACGGGAAAAAGGTGAAATCCTGCATCCGCTGTCCGGTCTGCAGCATCATGAGCGGCTTCGGCGGCGCGGGCGCCTTTTCGGACGGAAAATACAACATTACAAACCAGTTCGGCGGTACGCTCTTCGAGTATACCGGAAAAGAAGAAGCGCTGGATCTGATGCGCTATGTGGATCAGATTAACCTGGATCACGGCGGAAAGGGAACCCGTCTGTATTCCACCGCAAATACCAAGATCAAGAGAATGTGCCTGGAAAACGGTCTGCATCTGCTGGATGCACAGGTACGGCATCTCGGAACGGACATCAATTACGTCGTGCTGGAAAACCTGTATAACGAGATGAAGGACCATGTGGAGTTCTTCTTCAACTCCCCGGTCAGCACAGTCAATAAAACAGAGGACGGCTACGAGGTCCATGTGGGTGAGAAGGTCTATTCCTGCCGGAATCTGGTCCTTTCGGTCGGACGCAGCGGCAGCAAATGGCTGGAGAATGTGTGCCAGAGCCTGGACCTTCCGACGAACTCCAACCGCGTTGACATCGGTGTCCGGGTGGAACTGCCCGCCGATGTCTTTGCGCACCTGACGGATGAACTGTATGAAAGCAAGATCGTTTACCGGACACAGAAATTCGAAGACCTGGTCCGGACCTTCTGCATGAATCCCCACGGTGTTGTGGTCAACGAAAACACCAACGGCATCGTGACGGTAAACGGGCACAGCTATGAAGATCCGGCCAGGCACACGGAGAACACCAATTTCGCACTCCTGGTTTCAAAGCATTTTTCGATCCCCTTCAAAGACTCCAACGGCTACG
>DGVL01000028.1:3786-6039 GCA_002394965.1 Lachnospira sp. UBA4285 | reverse complement strand
ACCAGCATCGCGGAAATGGCCAGACCGGAAATAACCTTGAAGAGGACTTCAAGCACCTCGTCCACCGTGGTCGGAATCATATTCCCGTTGCCCTGGCAGTACCCGCGGTATGCGGATACCAGGCAGACCAGGAGAATGGCCGGAGCCATCGCTCTCACGCTCAAAGCCGCATCCGGCTTCACGAGGTAGACCGTCGCAAGCCAGCGGTTGCCAAAAAACATGATCAAAGAGAAGACCATGCCGATCGCGGCGAACGTCACAATCGCAGAGCGGAAGGTTTTTTCCTTCAGGGACTCTTCCCCGCGGGCATCCGCTTCTGCAATCAGCCTGGACAGAGCAACGGGCAGTCCCGCTGTGGAAAGAGTAAAAAAGATATTGTAGACGTTATATGTCGCGAGAAAAATCCCGTATCCGTAGTCCCCCAGGATGTTCGCCAGAGGGACCTTATAAATCGCGCCGAGCAGCTTCATGATCACGACGCCCACGGTAAGGATTGCGGCGCCGTGCATGAAGTTCTGTTTCTTTCCCCCCAGCGTTTCCTGACGGACTGCGGATTCCTTCGCCGGACTGCGTGCGATGTGACCGGGCATCGAGGTACCCGTTGCCTCATGCTTGCCTCTGACCGCTTCGTGTCTGCCTTTCACTGCAGCGTCTCCATAATCCGTCGCGCCACATAGACACCGCTGGCGGAAGCGTGTGACAGTGAATGGGTTACGCCCGATCCGTCACCGATCACATAGAGGCCTTTGTTCCGCGTCTCAAGATGCTCGTCGATCTGAACTTCCATATTATAGAACTTCACCTCAACACCATAGAGAAGCGTATCGTCATTGGCCGTACCCGGAGCAATTTTATCCAGCGCATAGATCATCTCAATGATCCCGTCCAGAATCCGCTTCGGAATGACAAGGCTCAGGTCGCCGGGAGTTGCGGCCAGCGTCGGTGTTACAAAGCTGTCACGGATGCGTGCCGGTGTCGAGCGTCTTCCGCGAACCAGATCGCCGAAGCGCTGGACAATCACACCGCCTCCCAGCATGTTCGAGAGACGGGCAATACTCTCGCCGTAACCGTTGGAGTCTTTGAACGGACTCGAAAAATGCTTTGAAACCAGAAGGGCGAAATTGGTATTCTCCGTGTGACGGCTCGGATCCTCATAACTGTGTCCGTTGACCGTGACAATGCCGTTGGTGTTTTCGTTGACCACGACGCCGTGCGGATTCATGCAGAACGTGCGAACCAGATCTTCAAACTTCTGTGTCCGATAGACGATCTTGCTCTCATACAGCTCATCCGTCAGGTGGGCAAAAATATCGGCGGGCAGCTCCACCCGAACACCGATATCGACACGGTTGGAATTTGTCGGGAGGCCCAGGCTCTCACACACACTCTCCAGCCATTTGCTGCCGCTGCGTCCGACGGATAGAACCAGATTCCGGCAGGAATAGACCTGATCCCCCACATGGACTTCGTAGCCGTTTTCTGCTTTATTCACGGTGCTCACGGCGGAGTTGAAGAAGAAGTCCACATGGTCCTTCATCTCCTTATAGAGATTCTCCAGCACCACATAATTGATGTCCGTTCCGAGATGACGCACTTGCGCATCCAGCAGATGCAGACCGTTCTCCAGGCACATGCGTTTGATCTGCGTGTTGGCAGTGGAATACAGCCGGGTTCCTTTGCCTCCGTGATCCAGGTTGATCTGATCCACATAACGCATGAGATCCAGGGCTTCTTCTTTCCCGGTGTACTCGAAAAGCGTTCCGCCAAACTGGTTTGTAATGTTGTATTTTCCGTCTGAAAAGGCGCCTGCGCCGCCGAAACCGCTCATGATGCTGCAGACCGGGCAGCGGATGCAGGATTTCACCTTTTTACCATCGATGGGGCATTTACGCTGGTTCAAAGGCCGGCCGAGTTCAAAGACGGCCACCTTCAGCCTGCTCTTCATCAATTCATACGCGGTATAGATGCCTCCGGGGCCTGCGCCGACCACAATCACATCATAGTTCACTGACCATCACATCCTCAAACAATTCTGGAAAAGGATTGGGCACCCGTGGGAAACCACAGGCGCCCGCCTTACTATCCTTCACTGACAATATCACAGCACCGGTAATCTGTCAAGTAAACGATTTGTTATTTCTTGCTTTTGATGTACTCGTCAATGCTCTTGGCTCCGGCTTTTCCGGCGCCCATAGCCAGGATAACCGTAGCGGAACCGGTGACCGCGTCACCGCCGGCAAACACGCCCGGACG
>DGVL01000028.1:0-3649 GCA_002394965.1 Lachnospira sp. UBA4285 | reverse complement strand
CCTTCGGTGGTGTTGCGGATCAGCGGGTTCGGGCTTGTGCCGATGGCGATGATCACGGTATCGACATCCAGAACCCAGTTGGAATCAGGAACCGCAACCGGTTTACGGCGTCCCTTTTCATCCGGTTCGCCAAGCTCCTGGCGGATGAGCTCGATCCCGGTGACATGACCGTTCTCGTCACCGTGGATGGCACAGGGATTGTTCAGCAGATTGAACTCGATGCCCTCGGCTTCGGCATGCTCAACTTCTTCCTTACGTGCCGGCAGCTCGTCGCGGCCGCGGCGATAGGTGATATAGACATGCTCGGCACCAAGACGCTTTGCCACACGCGCCGCATCCATCGCGACATTTCCGGCGCCGACGACGGCGACACGGTTAAAGTGCTTGATGGGTGTGTCATAATCGTCACGGTATGCCTTCATGAGGTTTGTACGGGTCAGAAGCTCGTTGGCTGAATACACGCCCAGAAGGTTCTCTCCCGGAATGTGCAGAAACTGCGGCAAGCCGGCGCCCGAACCGATGAAGACCGCTTCATAACCGTCTTCAAAGAGCTCGTCCACCGTAATGGACTTGCCGATGATGGCGTTATTTACAATTTTGACACCCATCTTGATGAGGTTGTCGATTTCTGCCGCCACAATCTCTTTCGGCAGACGGAACTGAGGAATCCCGTAGACCAGCACACCGCCGGACTTGTGAAACGCTTCAAAAATGGTCACATCATAGCCCATTTTGCGAAGGTCACCGGCGCAGGTCAGACCTGCGGGGCCGGAGCCGATCACCGCAATGCGGTGACCGTTGGATTCGGGAGCAACAGGCTCGGGCTTGTCCTGCTTGGCCATGTGATAGTCTGCCACAAAGCGTTCGAGACGTCCGATGCCGACAGATTCCCCCTTCAGGCCGCGGACGCACTTGGACTCACACTGCTTCTCCTGGGGACACACACGGCCGCAGACCGCCGGCAGAGAGTTGGTGCTGGTGATGATGTCATAGGCCGCGTCAAAATCGCCGTCACGGACTTTCTCAAGAAAACGGGGAATCTTCACGCTGACCGGACAGCCGGTGCGGCAGGGGCTGTTCTTGCAGTCCAGGCAGCGGGCGGCCTCTTTCATCGCGGTCTCCGCGTCATATCCAAGAGCAACTTCATCGAAATTCCCGGCGCGGACAACGGGGTCCTGCTCGGGCATTTCGTTCTTTGTCATGCTCATATTGACCTTCAGATTAGCCATTTCTCTTTCCTCCTGTGATCTTGCAGATGTGTTTGGCCGCTTCATCCTGTTCGTCCTTATAGAAGGCGGCGCGCTTCAGCAGGCTGTCAAAGTCCACTTCATGGGCATCAAAGTCCGGGCCGTCCACACAGGCGAACTTTGTCTCCCCGCCGACGATCACGCGGCAGCATCCGCACATGCCGGTACCGTCCACCATGATCGGGTCAAGGGAGATGATGGTCTTGATCCCATAGGGACGGGTGACGTCCGCAAGGAACTTCATCATGATGTCCGGACCGATGGCAATGACGCGATCGAACTGGGGCTTTCCTTCCTTGATGTTTGCTTCAATCTCATTCTTCAGGAACACCGTGGTGAAGCCCTTCTCACCGTAGGTACCGTCGTCGGTACACATGATGAGCTTGTCGGACGCTGCTTTCAGCTCTTCCTTCAAAATCACGATATCCGCACTGCGGAAGCCGCCAATAAACGTAACATCAATGCCTCTGGCATGCATCTCCTTGGCGATCGGATACGCAATCGCGCAGCCGACACCGCCGCCGACAACACAGACCTTCTTCAGGCCATCCATCTCGGTCGCCTTGCCGAGAGGGCCGACAAGGTCTGAAATATAATCCCCCTGCTCCACCGTATGGAGCATTTTGGTCGTCTTACCGGCAGCCTGCACCATTACGGTGACGGTTCCCTTCTCACGGTCATAGCCGGCGACGGAAACAGGGACACGCTCTCCCTGCTCGTCCAGGCGGAAAATGACAAACTGGCCGGCCTTGGCATGTTTTGCAACGAGCGGTGCTTCAATTTCGAAAAGACAGATGCTCTTGGCATCATTCAGATATCGCTTGGTTACTACCTTATACATGGTTGTACTCCTTTTGCCGTGTTGATTGAGCGAAACGGCGATCTGCCGTTCGGTCACCGTTTTGGATTCTACACTGAATAAACTGTAATGTCAAATCAAACTCTCTCTGTGAATTGTTTCCGCTTCCGGCAAGATCATCAAAATGATCTGCTTATTCCTCTGCTGCAATCTGTTCGATATAGACCCAGGAACTGTTGTCGTGCGGAATCAGGTTGATTACCACAGGAACAAAACGGTCCTGAACATTTCCGTAAGGTACGCTTCCCTCCATATCCTGCAGATTATACGTATAGGTATAGCGATCCGTCCTGTAATAAACACGATCATAGATCTTCATGAACAAAACTGCGTTCTGTCCGCTGTCCTCATTATTCCGCACAAGAGCCTGCGGGCTGTCGGCATAGATGGAAAGCAAACCGGGTTTGTCCTTCAGTTCGTTCGCCACATACACGGCAAATCCGCAGATCGCCGTGACCGGATCAGGTTCATAGGACATCTCTCTCGTATAGAGGAATTTCGCCTTGATGGTCTCTCCCTCCGCGGTCTGAACCGTGGCGCCTACCGGGTGCATCACATCAGCCAGAACCACTTCATCGAAGCCCATGTCATACAACTCCCGGATCAGCTCGATGATGTAGTTGCGCAGGTCTGCGTTATAAGGATCCAGCCAGGAGCCGTTTTCATCGCTGTAGTTGAAGCCCGTCTCCGTTCTGAGCGCATATTGTGTGCTTCGGGAGGCCAGCATCTCGTCAATAAAGCAGCTGATCTGTGCCACCATATAGATGCTCTTCCCGTCTTCCCTGGTTTTAAGCGCAGGAATCAGCTTTGGGAGGGAATTGGTAAAGTCGTTATCGGTTCCGAGACCGTAACTGTAGGCGAGAGACGCTTTGGAATTCCACATCAACTGCCCGCTTCTTGGTTTCATCTCCAGCATCAGGGCATTGCCGTCCACCAGATTTGCCGCGGCGTCCTGCAGCCGTCTTTCACCGATCTCTTCAGCGCTGATAAAAACAGCACGAAGAGGTCTCACTCTTCTCCCGGCCGTAGCCACAACGCGGGAATAATCAGGAGGCTGAAAGACGATCTCCGGGATCACGGAATCAAAAACCATGTTCGAATCGCTCGTGGTCGCCGTGCCGGAATTGACCGTTTCGTCGGCGTCAGAGAAGACAACCTTCACTGTGTCATCACTGATGACCGCATACTTCTGCAGTCCGTAAAAAAGCACAACCAGCAGCGTGATCAGTCCGATCAGCAGAATAAACGGAATCAGCCAGTAGTTCCTTCGCTGTCTTCTCCCCTGATAAAAATCTGAGTTCTTTGCCAATGAATCTACTCCTTCTCAGCAAGCTCAAATCAGGGTTCGATCTTGGAAATCCGGCGGATATGGCGTTCGTCGTTTGAAAACGGGGTATCCAGAAAAGTATCCACGATCTTCAGTGCCAGACCCTCCCCGACAACGCGGGCGCCCATTGCAAGAATATTCGCATCATTGTGCAGTCTTGTTGCTTCGGCAGAAAAGCAGTCTCCGCACAGTGCCGCTCGAATCCCATGTACCTTA
>DGVL01000124.1:7638-29991 GCA_002394965.1 Lachnospira sp. UBA4285 | reverse complement strand
TGATCTTGCGCTTCTTCTCCGGCTCACTCACGCCGGCCAGCTTGCTGTAAAAGAGATCCGCCGCATTCACGCGCACGAAATTCAGATCATACGGTCCGTCCGGCCCGAAGACCGCTGCCACCTCATCTCCCTCGTCTTTGCGCAAAAGCCCGTGGTCGACAAATACACAGGTGAGCTGCTTCCCGATGGCCTTGCTCATAAGAACCGCCGCCACAGACGAATCGACGCCTCCGGAAAGAGCGCAGAGCGCGCGGCCGCTGCCTACCTTCTCGCGGATCGCCTTTACCGTATCCTCGACGAATGTATCCATCCTCCAGTCACCCGCGCACCCGCAGATATCAAAGAGGAAATTATGGAAGATCTTCGGTCCTTCCGCTGTGTGCATGACTTCCGGGTGGAACTGCACCGCGTACAGCTTTCTCTCCCCGCTCTCGAAAGCGGCAATGGGACAGTTGTCCGTGGAGGCTGTCACCGAAAAGTCCGCCGGCACCGATTCAATCCTGTCGGTGTGACTCATCCATACGGTGCTGACCGGTGCCACGCCCCGGAAGAGTTTCGAGGAGGCCGCCTGCTCCGTGAGCTTCAGATCGGTGTGGCCATACTCGCTGACCGGTGCCGTCGCCACACGCCCACCCAGGAGGTGGGCCATCAGCTGGGATCCGTAGCAGATTCCCAGGATCGGGATCCCGGCCGAAAGAATTGCCGGGTCATATGTCAGGGAATCCTCTTTATAAACGCTGTTCGGACCGCCTGTGAAGATGATGCCCTTCGGGTGGCGCGCCAGAACGGCTTCCAGCGGCGTTGTCGACGGAATCACTTCCGCGTAGACATGCTGATCGCGCACGCGGCGGGCAATCAGCTGATTGTACTGGCCGCCGAAATCCATGACCAATATCAGTTCCTTCTGTTCCATCAGGACTCCTTTCCATTCTCCCACTGCTGTATCAGATCCGGCACCACGGAAAGAGACGGCACCACAGCCTTTGTGAGTGCCCGGACTTCCGGGCTTATCTGTATGGTATCCGGCACGTGAATGACGGCGCAGCCTGCGGCCGCCCCTGCCTTTATGCCGTTTATACTGTCTTCCAGGACAATGCAGGATGTCGGGCTGGCTCCGCCCTTTTTGGCCGCCAGGAGGAAGATGTCGGGTGCAGGTTTGCCATTTGCCACCTGGTCACCGAAAACAACGCCGGAAAGATACTCCCAGGCACCGACCTGCCGCAGAATTCGTTCCGCGGTGGCGTGCTCCGTCGAGGTGGCGACCACGGCGGGGATCTTCTTCTGCTGCAGGAAAGTGAGCAGCGTGAAGAGTCCGGGCTTGACCGGTATCCCTTCCTTTTTCTGGAGCATGGCCACATAGCGGTTTTTCAGTTCGCGCGTGTGCCAGTACTCAATGCGGCCTCTGAAGTAATCGTCGAACATGCGGATGCAGGGCTCCCGGGGCGCGCCTTTGAAGTTATTCATGAGCCAGACAGGCATCTGCGTGTTCTGCTCGCGGCAGGCCCACACCCAGCCTTCGTCGGACTGCCTCTCTGTGTCGACCATCAGGCCGTCCATGTCAAAAAGCACTGCCTGAATCTTCACGACTCATTCCTCCCGCGCGCGGTTTGCTTTCTGCTGCCCTTTTCAAGCATCTTCTTCAGGAACTGTCCGGTGTAGCTTTCCGGGACGGCCGCCACCTGCTCGGGCGTGCCCTGCGCGATGACCGTTCCGCCGCCGTCTCCGCCCTCCGGGCCCATGTCAATAATATAATCGGCGGTCTTGATGACGTCAAGGTTGTGCTCGATGACGACCACCGTATTGCCATTATCCGTGAGCTGCTGCAGGATGTCGGTCAGACGGTGGATGTCCGCAAAGTGCAGGCCGGTGGTGGGCTCATCCAGAATGTAGATCGTGTGTCCGGTGCCGCGCTTTGACAGCTCGGTTGCCAGTTTGATGCGCTGGGCCTCGCCGCCGGAAAGTTCCGTGGACGGCTGACCGAGCCGGATGTAGCCGAGTCCGACGTCATTTAGCGTTTCGATCTTGCGGCGGATCGCCGGCACATTCTCAAAGAACTTCACCGCCTCTTCCACCGTCATGTTCAGCACGTCGTAGATCGACTTGCCTTTGTACTTCACTTCCAGGGTCTCCCGGTTATAGCGCCTGCCGTGGCAGACCTCGCAGGGGACGTATACATCCGGCAGAAAGTGCATCTCGATCTTAATGATGCCGTCTCCCTGGCAGGCCTCGCAGCGGCCGCCCTTCTTGTTGAAGCTGAAGCGCCCCTTGTCGTACCCTCTCGCCTTCGCGTCCGCCGTAGAGGCGAATAGCGCGCGGATCATGTCGAACACTCCCGTGTACGTGGCCGGGTTGCTTCGGGGTGTGCGTCCGATCGGAGACTGGTCGATGTCGATGACCTTGTCCAGCTGTTCAAGCCCGTCGATCCCGGCGTGTTTTCCCGGTATGCACTGAGCCCGGTTCAGGCTTCTCGCCAGGTGCTTGTAGAGAATCTCGTTGACAAGAGACGACTTTCCGGAGCCGGACACGCCCGTGACACAGGTGAAGACTCCTATCGGGAAACGCACGTCGATATTCTTCAGGTTATGCTCCTGCGCGCCGCGCACGGTGAGCCATCCCGCCGGCTTCCGCCGCTTTTCCGGCACCGGAATGCATCTGCGCCCCGACAGATAGTCGCCAGTCAGGGAAGCTTTGCAGCGGCAGATATCTTCTGCTGTCCCCTGCGCCACCACCTCGCCGCCGTGCTCACCCGCGCCGGGGCCGATGTCGACAATCCAGTCCGCCGCCCGCATGGTATCCTCGTCGTGCTCTACGACGATGACGGAGTTCCCGAGATCCCTCAGATGTTTGAGGGTTGCCAGCAGCTTGTCATTATCGCGCTGATGCAATCCGATACTCGGCTCATCCAGAATATAGGCCACGCCGACAAGCCCGGACCCGATCTGTGTCGCCAGGCGGATGCGCTGGGCCTCGCCGCCCGAGAGCGTTGCCGTCGCGCGCGAGAGGGACAGATACTCGAGTCCCACGTCCTTCATGAACTGAAGGCGGGAGCGGATTTCTTTCAGAATCTGCGCCCCGATGAAGCGCTGCTGCCCGGTCAGCTGCATGCCGTCAAGAAATGCGAGCAGATCTGTCACCGGCATATTGGTGATCTCGTAGATATTCTTGTCCGCGACGGTGACGGCCAGCGACGACGGCTTCAGGCGCTGGCCGTGGCAGGCCTGACAGGGCGTGAAGGTCATGAAAGCCTCATACTGCGCCTTGGCCGTGTCGGAGAAGGCCTCCTTGTAGCGCTGTTCTTCATTTTTGATGATGCCGTCAAACGCTATGTCGTACACCCCGACGCCGCGCTGTCCCTGATAGCGCACCTTCACAGACACGCCGCCTGTGCCGTACAGCAGCATATGCCGGATTTCCTCCGGGTACTCATCCCACGGGGTATCCAGAGAGAAATGGTAATGTTCGGCCAGCGCGCTTAAGATCGCATTGGAAAAGGATCCGGCCTTCCCGGAGGAAGCCCATCCTGGCGCCGTGATGGCGCCGTCCCGGATGGATTTCGAACCGTCCGGGATTATAAGCTGCGGCGAGAACTCCATCTTGTAGCCCAGCCCCAGGCACTCCGGGCAGGCGCCGTATGGGTTATTGAAGGAAAATGAGCGGGGCTCGATCTCCTCGATGCTGATGCCGCAGAACGGACAGGAGAGCGACTGGGAGAACGCCAGCATCTCATCCCGGCCGAAGACTTCCACATCCATCAGGCCGTCCGCAAGCTTCAGCGCAGTCTCCGTGGAGTCTGTGAGGCGCTTTTCGATGCCGGGGCGGACCTTCAGGCGGTCCACCACGATCTCGATATTGTGTTTCCGGTTTTTGTCCAGTTCGATCTTCTCCGTCAGTTCATAGAGATTGCCGTCGATCCGCACGCGCACATAGCCGCTTCTTCTTGCCGCGTCCAGCACCTTGACGTGCGTGCCCTTGCGTCCCCGCACGACCGGCGCGAGAAGCTGGATCCGGCTCCCCTCCGGCAGTGCCATGATCTGGTCCACCATCTGATCGACGGTCTGGCGGGACACCGGCCGGCCGCACTTCGGGCAGTGCGGGATTCCGATCCGGGCGTATAAAAGCCGGAAATAGTCATAGATTTCCGTGACTGTGCCGACCGTCGAGCGCGGGTTGCGGTTCGTGCTTTTCTGGTCGATGGAGATGGCCGGCGGCAGTCCCTCGATGGACTGCACGTCGGGCTTCTCCATCTGCCCGAGGAACTGTCTGGCGTAGGACGACAGCGACTGCATGTAGCGGCGCTGCCCCTCGGCAAAGATCGTGTCAAAGGCAAGACTCGACTTTCCGGAGCCGGACAGTCCGGTGAGCACCACCAGAGCGTCCCGCGGAATGTCGACGTCGACATGCTTCAGATTGTGCTCATTGGCGCCCCGGATCCTGATATATTTTCTGAACCTGCCGCGTGTATCGGCCATGGTGTTACTTCCTTTCCTCATACAGGTACTTGTTGATTTCGATCATCTGGTCGCGCAGGCGGGCGGCTTCCTCGAAGTTCAGCTCGGCCGCTGCCCGGTGCATATTCTTCTCCACCTTCGTCTTGAGCGCCTTCAGCTCCTTGTCGCTCATGGACTCCATATCCTTCGCGAGCTTTCCGGGATCACCCGCAGCCTCTGCCGCGTGGCTGATGGAAATCAGGTCGCGGACGGCCTTGCGGATCGTCGTCGGCGTGATGCCGTGTTCCGCGTTGTACGCCTGCTGAATCTTCCTGCGCCGCTCCGTCTTTTCAATGGCAGCTTTCATGGCGCCGGTCATCTTGTCTGCGTACATGATGACATGCCCGTCGGCGTTCCTGGCCGCGCGCCCGATGGTCTGGATGAGCGATGTCTCCGTGCGCAGAAAGCCTTCCTTGTCCGCATCCAGGATCGCCACCAGGCTGATCTCCGGTATATCAAGTCCCTCTCTGAGAAGATTGATGCCGACCAGCACGTCAAAGCCGTCAAGCCGCATGTCCCGGATGATCTTCTGCCGCTCCATCGTGTCGATGTCCGCGTGCAGATAGTTGACCCGGATGCCCAGCTCCTTCAGATACTTGGTGAGGTCTTCCGCCATCTTCTTGGTCAGCGTCGTGACCAGCACCTTGTTGTGCTTCTGTGTCTCCCGGTTGATTTCCGACACCAGGTCGTCGATCTGCCCCTTCACCGGGCGGACAAAAACTTCCGGATCCAGAAGCCCCGTAGGCCGCAGCACCTGCTCGGCGCGAAGCAGCTCGTGATCCGCCTCGTAAGGCCCCGGCGTAGCCGACACAAACAGCATCTGGTTGATCTTCCCCTCAAACTCGTCAAAGGACAGCGGCCGGTTGTCAAGCGCCGACGGCAGGCGGAAGCCGTAATCCACGAGCGTCTTCTTCCGCTGCTGGTCGCCGTGATACATGCCCCGGACCTGCGGCAGCGTGATGTGGGACTCGTCAACGATGATCAGATAATCCTTCGGGAAGTAATCCAGAAGCGTGTAGGGCGGTGTCCCCCGCTTCCGTCCCTCAAGGGGAGCCGAATAATTCTCGATACCGGAACAGAATCCTGTCTCCAGCATCATCTCGATATCGTAGCTGGTGCGCTCCTGGATCCGTTGCGCCTCGATCAGCCGGTCATTTTTCTTGAAAAATGCGACCTGTTCCGCCAGCTCCTTCCGAATCCGGCCGACAGCCTGCTCCATCTTCACCTTGTCCACGACGTACAGGGAAGCCGGGAAGAGCACCACGTTGTCGACTTCCGCCTTTACCTCGCCCGTCAGCGCATCAACCTGGCAGATGCGGTCGATCTCATCCCCGAAGAACTCAATCCGGTACGCGTCGCCGGATGACCCCGGCGGATAGACTTCCACAATATCCCCGTGCACCCGGAACGTCGAGCGCTTGAAGTCCTGCTCGTTTCGCGTGTACTGAATGTCAATCAGCCGGCGCAGCAGATCGTCTCTGTCCACTTCCATGCCGGGACGCAGGCTGACCGCCTGCGTCCGGTAGTCGATCGGCTCTCCCAGCCCGTAGATGCAGGAGACAGAGGCCACGATGATCACGTCGTTTCTCTCGGAGAGCGCTGCCACAGCCGAGTGCCGCAGCTTGTCAATCTCGTCATTTATCGCCGAATCCTTGGCGATGTACGTATCGCTCTGCGGCACATACGCCTCAGGCTGGTAGTAATCGTAGTAGGAGACGAAGAATTCCACCGCGTTGTCCGGAAAGAATTCCTTCATCTCGCTGTACAGCTGGGCTGCCAGCGTCTTGTTGTGGGACATGATGAGCGTCGGCTTCTGGACTTTCTGGATCACATTGGCCATGGTGAAGGTTTTGCCGGACCCCGTCACGCCCTCAAGCGTCTCAAACTGATTGCCCTCCAGGAAGCCGCGGCTGAGCGCCTCAATTGCCTGCGGCTGATCGCCGGTCGGTTTATAGTCGGAATGGAGTACAAATTTTCCCATGCTGTCTGCCCTTATCTGTTCGCTGTATCCTCTGTGTTCCGTTATCATAACACAACCGGCCGCCTTGCGGATTGAACCGGCCGGATGAAATCATTATAATGAAGAAAGAGCCTTTCGCGCCGGTCTTTCGTTCGTCCTGAAAGCCGGATTTTATGCATACCAGGAGGAAATCATGAACAATCACAAGGAATTCGATCTTGTCGCAATGGGCGAGCTGATGCTCCGACTTTCCCCGCCGGGCGAAGACCGCCTGACGCGGGGCGAAACCTTTGAAAAGCAGGTGGGCGGAGCGGAACTCAATGTCCTGACCGGCGTGGCACTGGCCGGTCTGCGCTCCGGCATCATCTCCAAGCTCCCCGCCAACGACATCGGAACATATGTGAAGAACCGGGTCCGCTTCTGCGGCGTCTCCGATGACTACCTCGTCTGGGACTCGTCCCCGGACGCGCGCGTCGGCCTGTACTACTATGAAAGCGGATCCTATCCGAAGAAACCCCGCATCGTCTACGATCGGAAGCACTCCTCCTTTAACAAGATCGCGCTCAGCGAGTACTCGGATTCTCTGTACGCGTCAGCCCGCATGTTCCACACCAGCGGCATCACGCTGGCGCTCAGCCAGCAGTCCCGGGAGACCGCCATCGAGATGATCAAGCGCTTCAAGGAGGCCGGCGCTCTGATCTCCTTTGATGTGAATTACCGCGCCAATCTCTGGACCGGCGAGGAGGCCCGCCGCACCATCGAGGGAATCCTCCCGTATGTGGACATCTTCTTCTGCTCGGAGAGCACCGCGCAGCTCACCTTCCGGAAGACGGGCGATCTGCACTCGATCATGAAGAGCTTCACGCAGGAATATCCGATCCGCATCGTCGCCTCCACGCAGCGCATCGTGCACAGCCCGAAGATCCACACCTTCGGATCGGTCATCTACGACGCGAGAAGCGACCGCTATTACACGGAGGACCCGTACCACAACATCGAGGTTGTGGACCGGATCGGCTCCGGCGACGCATATGTGGGCGGTGTTCTCTACGCCCTGCTCTCGGATCCGGAGAACATTCAGCGCGCGATCGAGTTCGGTGACGCCGCCAGTGCTGTAAAGAACACCGTGCCCGGCGATCTTCCGACCAGTGACCGGCAGGAGCTCGAGAGCGTCATCGCCGACCACAAGAGCACTGTCCACTCGGAGATGTCCCGGTAGCCTCCCGGCGCCCCATGCAAAGCCTCCCGCTCTGACGTTTCTGTCAGGCGGGAGGCTTTTCTTTTCTTTACGCTTTCTCCAGTATCTGCTGCACGAGCACGTCGTCGCCGGGATACGGGATCACGCGGCTTCCAAGCCGGATATCGCCGTCGCCGCCGCGCCCGAGTATCAGAAGGGCATCACCCTCCCGGCACTCCCGCACAGCCGCCTCCAGCGCTTCCGCCCTGTCGCGGATGTACACCGTTTCCGTCTGCGGGCTGATCCCTGCCCGGATCTGCGCAGCTGTCTCGTCCGGATCCTCGTCGCCCGGATCCCCCATAGTCAGGAAGATCTTGCCGCAGCTGCCCGATGCCGTCTCACCAAGCCTGCGCCTGGCCTCCTCGTCCCTGCCGCCGTCATCACCGAACACCGCGATGATCCGTCCGCCTTTCCGGCACAGGCGCCTTCCGACGGCAAAGACATCCGCAAACCCCTGCGGCGTGTGCGCGTAATCCACAATCACCGTGAAGTCCTGGCCCGCGTCGATGCGCTGCATCCGCCCGCGGACAGGCTTCACCTCCGAGGCAGCCTCTGCGATCTGCTTCATCGGCATACCGGCCGCAGCGCAGGCCGTCATCGCCGCCAGCAGATTGTAGATGTCAAACTCCGCCATTAGCCCTGCACACACCGTCTCTTTCCGGCTGCCGCTGCAGAACGTGAACAGCTGCCTGTCCCCGTCCCGCCGGATATCAACAGCCCTGTAATCAGCTTCCCGGTGTATACCGTAAGAGATGACCCGGCCCTTTGTAACCGCGGCGAGGTCGGCGTAGGTGTCGGAGTCGATATTTAACACCGCCGCGCCATCTCCCTTAAGTCCCTGGAACAGTTTCTTCTTGGCGTCAAAATAGGCTTCCATGCTGCCGAAAAAGTCCAGGTGATTCTCAGAAAGATTCGTGAATACCGCCACGTCAAAATCGACGCTCTCCGCGCGCCCTTCGGCCAGAGCATGGGCAGAGACCTCCAGCGCCGCGGCCTTTGCGCCATCATCCAGCATTCTCTTCAGGGCCGTCTGAAGTGTCACCGCCTCCGGCGTCGAGAGGCCGGTCGCGTACTCTTTTCCGTCATAACGGATGCCCTCGCTTCCGATCAGCCCGCAGGGCATCCTGTGTCCGAAGATCTGACTGATGAAACCGGCGGTCGTCGTCTTGCCGCTGGTTCCGGTCACGCCGAACACCTCCATGTGATGGCTCGGATGGCCATAGAACGAATCACAGGCCTCATTGAGCGCCTTCACGACGTCCGGGACTCGGATGTAGCACACGCCGTCGCTCTCCGCCTCCGGAAGCTCGTCCTGATAGACGATGACGGAAGCACCGCGGTCCGCCGCCATGCCGGCGAAGCGGTGCCCGTCCGTGACGGACCCCGGCATGCAGAAGAACACATCGCCCTTCTCAACTTTTCTGGAATCAATACAGATTTTCATGCTGTAAATGTCCTCATCAGAAATTAGCATAGATGAACCCGCTGGTCTGCTTGGCCCAGCCGAAGATCAGGATCGAAAGGAGCATCAGCAGATACAGTGTCCAGCGCAGCGCCAGCGGCTTTTCCGCAAGCGTCTCCCGCACCTGTTTTCCGGTCCGCTCCTTGTACAGACTCACGAAGAAGATCACAAGGCAGCCGAAAGCCAGAATCAGATAGTCTGACTTCAAAAGCCCCAGGGCTGCGATATCGCCGTTCGTGAACTGCGAGAGCGACGGAGACGTAAACGTGAGTTTAAGCGCCAGGTTGCCCTCGGAAAGGTTGTTCGGGATGTCGAAGTACCAGCTGATCTGCACCAGGATAAATGTGCGGATGATCTGGACGATATGCCATCCCCGCGACTTCGGATTGATGTGAAGCTTCTCGAAGCCCGACCGATACAGCGGTGCCATGAAACTGGAGAACGCCATGATGCCGCCGTTGTAGATACCGTAGATAATGTACTTCCAGGATGCGCCGTGCCAGATGCCGACCACAAAGAACACCAGCAGATCGCCGAGGGCTATCGGAAGACCGCGCCCGAACCGCCCGAGCTTCCTGCCGGCCCAGTGCCCGAGCCTGCTCATGCCCTTGCTCAGCGAGAACGGATAGAAGATGTAATCCTTCATCCAGGTTCCCAGTGTGATATGCCATCTGCGCCAGAAGTCGCTGATAGACGTCGAGAAGTACGGCTGCCGGAAGTTCTCGTCCATGGTGATGCCGAACATCTGGGCCGCCCCGATCACGATGTCAATGCCGCCGGAAAAGTCCGCGTAAAGCTGAACCGAGTACATCAGAATGCCCACCGCGATCTGGAATCCGTGGTAGTTCCCGACGCCGGAAGCAAATACAGCCGACGTCACCGAGCCCGCCCGGTCCGCCAGGACCATCTTCTTGAACAGTCCCCATCCGATCCGGATGAGCCCGTACTCGAAATTGTCGAAGTCAAACCGGCGCTCCGTTATCAGCTGCGGCTCCAGCCTGTCAAAGCGCCCGATCGGCCCCTGCATGAGCTGCGGGAAAAAGCAGACGAATAGTGCCAGTTTCCCGAAGTTTTTCTGCGCCTCGATCTTTCCGTTGTACAGATCGATCAGGTATGACGCCGACTGGAATGTGTAGAAGGATATGCCCAGCGGCAGCAGCAGCGTCGGGATGGACAGTACACTCTGTCCCAGCGCGGCGCGGATGACGTTGACATTCTCCAGAACGAAGCCCGTGTACTTGATGACCGCCAGAATACCGAAAACATACAGCATGAGGACGATCAGAACGTTCTTCTTCTTTTTCTTCATCCGGGCGCGGTAGGCCTTCCTCTCTTCGCGCGTCCAGATCTTTTTGTTGGCGTCGACGGTTTCCTTCTCCGTATGGTTCATGTGACCGATCACCCGGCCGCCCGCATAGGTTCCGATGATCGTCAGAAAGAGAAGCAGAATGCCCTTTACGCTGAACGTGGCAAGGTAAAACAGGCTCATCGCCAGAAGGACCACCCACTGGAAGCGTCTGCACCTTCCTGGCAGAAGGTAATATACGAGCAGGCCGACCGCCAGGAACAGGAACCAGGATACCGTTGTAAAGCTCATTGTGTGTCCACCCCCGGCATTGCTTCAAAATAATCGGATTCCACATAGGTCCCGGCGTCTTTTGCCTTCAGGATCTCGGCCACAACAGCCGTGAAGCGGCTGCCGGCGCTGCCGGTTATGTGCCCCTCCAGATCCCGGTAATCCATGGTCTGGCGCGGGAAGACGCTCTGCTTCATGAAATATCCGTCGAACCACTCGATTCCCTCGCTCTTGAAATACGAGGCCAGCTGCGTGTGAATATTATTCAGATCCCACACCGATTCCGCGTACGGAGTCGCCGGAACCGAGAAGCACACCAGCTTCACGCCGTGCGCGTCGCACACCTTCTTGATCTCTGTCATCTGTTCCAGCATCTTCCGGGAAAACTGCACACGGGAGTGTTTCACCATCTTGTCTACATAGTCTTTTCCGGAAGGCTCCTCTGTCATGTCCGGGGCCGAAAACCAGCCGCGGCCCATGTAATTGTCCGGCATTCCCCTGGTGTTCACCTCGTCGACCGTGGCGTCCTTCCAGGAATCCGTGGATTTCACGTACAGATTGTGCTGTATCTCATCCGGCGTCAGCTGATAGATGGCGCGCCCGGAGACAGCTCCGCGGACATCATAGGTGTTGCAGTTCCGGAGAAGTTCCGTGCATTTCGTGAGAGAAAACGGCGTGCAGGCGTAGTATTTCGTCTCGTACAGCTGTCCGGTCTCTGTCCTGTCATTCCAGAAATACTGCCAGTCCACATCAAAGAGGACCGTATCGACGTGATTGGTCTCGATCGTGTACTTGATCACATCGATGCTCTGGTTCAGAGTCTCTCCCGGTATCGCGAGCGTATAGGCGTTCACCCCCAGCGAGTCGGAGATCACCTGCGGATCGTACGCGTAAGCCGCGTGGGATGACCCCGCAATGATAAAATTGTAGTCCTCGTCTTTCTTTCCAACACCGCGAAGTAGGAATTCCGTTGCCCCGTACGGCATGAACACGTAGTCACAGAGTTTCACCAGTACAAAGAATACCGCGAAAAACGCGACGAGCCGCAGTGCTTTTTTCCTGCCAGACATCCGTTCTGTCCTTTCTGTCTCTTACCTGCTTATGAATTCGGATTCTGAGCATCGTAGTCCTTCAGGATCTCCTGGATCAGCTCCCCGTCAGTCGGGAACGGAATAAACTGAGTTCCCCGCCTCATGATCGGGTCCTCCCCCCGGCCTGCCAGCAGAATCACCGTCGGCTCTTTGCTGTCGTACACCGCCCGGCGGATCGCCTCTCTCCTGTCCGGAATGATCGCATACGGGCAGTTCTGTTCCCGGACGGCCTGCGCGATCTGTTCGTTGATCTGCGCCAGGTCCTCCTCCTGCGGGTCATCCTCGGAGATATACACGAAATCGGAGTACTTCCCCGCGATCTCACCCATGTCATGCCGCCGGTCCAGCGCCTTTCCGCCCGGTGCCCCGAAGACGATGACTGTCCGCATCCCGGGGAAATCCTCGCGGACCGCCTCAAAGAGCTTCTGAAAAGAAAGCTGATTGTGCGCATAGTCCACGATCACCGTCAGCTTTCCGTCGGCGCTGTGATAGAAGTCCATGTGCCCCGGGACCTTCGTATTCTTCAGACCTTCCCGCATGCACGCATATGACACGCCGTACTCAGAGCACACCGCGATCGCCGCGAGCGCATTGGACACATTGAAACTCCCGAGCATCTCCAGCTCATACGCCTCGTCGCGCCCGTCCCGGCGGGCCAGGAACGAGAGCTGTCCGCCATTTCTCACAAGCGCATGTCCGTATACATCCGCCCTCTCATCCTTCATGGAAAATGTGATGACCTTCGACGCCTTCTGCCTTGCCCTCGCCAGGATCTCTTCCGCGTGATCCGAGTCCAGATTCACGACGGCTGCCTGGCACTGATCAAAGATCTTCAGCTTGCTGGCAAAATAGTCCTCCCACGTCGGATGCTCGATCGGAGAGATGTGATCGCGTCCGATATTCAGGAAAACGGACACATCAAACTGCACCCCCAGAACCCGGTCGTACTTCAGCGCCTGGGATGAGACCTCCATCGTGGCATACGAAATCCCGTGTTCGGCTGCCGTATAGAAGTGATATTCCAGATCCAGCGGCTCCGGCGTGGTTATCACCGATTCAAAACGGTCAACGCCATTGTACGTCGTGAAGGAGGAGATCAGCGCCGGCTCCGGCTTCCCGTTTTTCTTCTCCCACGCGGATAAAATCCCGTTGATGAAAAATGCGGTCGTCGACTTCCCCTTGGTCCCTGTTATGCCGGTCAGTCTGAGGCGTTTCCAGGGCTGGTCGTAATACAGCTGGGCAAGCCATGCGGCTGCCGCGCGGATATCCGTCACCTGAATGTACGGCAGACGGCTGCCTTCGACCTGCGCTTCCGCCACATAACAGAAGGCGCCTGCCTCCGCCGCATCCGAGAGGTACTGCGGGCGGAAATGAGCGCCTTTTACTATAAAGAGGGTTCCTTCCTGAACCTGTTTTGAGTTGCAGCTGACCAGCCTGACCTCCTGTCCGGTCAGTTCCGCCGGGCAGGAAAGAGCGCGCACCAGCCCTTTCTGTTTCAGGAAGCCGATGCAGCTTCCAAGTGTATGCGTCTTCATCCTTTTCCCCTTTCTTGATCGCGGCCGCCTGCCCGCAGGAAAACCAGGATCAGATATTCAGCTCCCAGCTGTGCGGGAACCGGGCTATGCCGACATCGGCCGTGTTGCTGAAGACTGTGAACTTCAGGGCCTTCTTGTAGTAGTCGACCGGAATTCCTGCCCCGTATTCAATGGTGATGTCACACCAGTACGAACCCGGGATCAGATTCAGATGCTGAATCTTCACCGTATAACTTCCGTCCTTCTCGATGTCAAAGTTCGGAAGCCGGTCGATCCGCGTGTTGGTACCGTAGACCCACAGGCCGTCCGAGCGGAAGATGCCGAAGCCAAAGACACAGTCCGTGACTTTCGTCTTCACGGTATAGTGAAGATTCAGCGTCATCGGCTCGCCCGTGGTAAAGGAATTGCTGTCCTGTCCCTTCTCATCCAGCAGGTGGATATCGGTAAAAACGGCATCCTGGCTGCCATAGCGCAGTCTCGCCGCCGCCTTGCGCTTTTCCTCTTCCTTGCGCCTTCTCTCTTCCTCTGCCTGGCGCTTCGCGGCTTCCTCCTGCTCCTGCTTCTTGCGCTCAAGCTCCGCCTTCTGGCGGGCGATCGCCGCGTCATTCATATAGTCCAGGTACGCCAGATGCACTTCCTTGGGCGGTCCTTCCTTCTCGATCTTTCCGTCCTTGATCCACAGCGAGCGGTCGCAGAACTGCTCGATGGAACTCAGATCGTGCGAGACGATGACGATCGTCGTCCCCTCGCCCTTGATCTCCCGCAGTTTATTGTAGCACTTGCGCTGAAAATTGGCGTCGCCGACAGCCAGAATCTCATCGATCAGGAGCACATCCGCGTCCACGTTGATGGCGACGGAGAAGGCCAGGCGCATATACATGCCTGACGAGTATGTGCGCACCGGCTCATTGATGAATTCCCCCAGTTCCGAGAACTCGATGATGTCATCCAGTCTCTCGTCGATCTCCCTCTTGGTCAGCCCGAAGATCGACGCGTTGGTGTAGATGTTCTCCCGGCCGCTCATATCCGGGTGAAATCCGGCGCCCAGCTCGATGAGCGACGACACGCGCCCGTTTATCTTTATAGATCCGCTGTCCGGGTAGATAATCCGGGACAGAAGCTTCAGCGTAGTCGACTTTCCACAACCGTTCTTGCCGACAAGCCCGATGGACTCGCCCTTTTTCACCTTGAAACTGATGCCGCGGATGACTTCGCGGTTTTCATGGCGGTTGCGGCGCCAGAAGATCATCTTTTCCTTCAGTGAGTTGGATTTATCATAGTAGACCTTGAAGGCCTTCGTTATATTATTAACTTCGATAGCGTATTCACTGTCCATCTGGTTTCTCCAAGCATCAGAAGTTCTCGGCAAACCCCTTCTGAAGGTGTTCGAAGAGGAAAAAGCCGAATAAGGTGAGCACGACGCCAAACGCCAGTCCGTACCCCAGCTGTCCGAAATCCGGGATGACCTTGTCATACAGACAGTCGCGGTAGCTGTTGAGAATCGATGTCAGCGGATTCAGCCTGAAGATCCACAGCAGCCGGTCCGGCACCAGTCCGTTGTCCACGCGGTACATCACCGGTGACGCGTACTGAAGCCCCATGACAAATATACCGAAAATATACTGCAGGTCGCGCAGATACACCGTCAGAGCCGCCGCGATAAACGCGACTCCCAGGCACAGAATGTACTCGACAATCATGACGATGGGAAGGCACGCAATTGCCGCCGCATTGATGCCACGGCCTGATATGAGCGTCACTGCGATGACCACGATGAATGTCAGCAGCATGTTCACGAAGCCGCTGGTCACTGTCGCGATCGGCAGTACAGCCCTCGGGAAATAGATCTTTTTCACCATATCCTGTTCCCGGATGATGGCAATGGATCCGTCCTGGAGGCTGCTGGCGAAGAACATCCAGGGGATCAGGCAGACGAACAGGAACAGATAGTACTGGTCCTCGCCTGAGCGCATGATCACCGAGAAAACCATGGTGTATATCAGCAGCTGGAACAGCGGATTGATGAACGTCCACAAAAATCCCAGCACAGACCCCTTGTACCGCCCGCGGAGATCCTTGCGGACCAGTGTCGCGATCATCTCGCGGTAGGCGTAAATTTCCTTGATTTCTTTTATCATCCTGTCCTCTGTCGCTTCAGCCGCGCAGGCATATTTCTCTGACCCGCGTGCAGACCGTTTCTGTCGGCACTGTAAGACTAAGTTTATCCCGCACGGTCCGAAAAGCCGTGCGTTTTATTTTATCATAGAATTCTGTGTCTGTGTATAACCGTCTCATAAAGCGGGCAGCCGCCTGTATATCAGGGCTGGCCCAATGCATGCCTCTCCGGAACGCACCGGAAGTATGCCGGATTTCTTCCAGTGTGTACGGCACCATGCAGGCACAGGTATCGTCCATAAACCCTGTGTTGGCCGACCAGTCCGTCGCGATGACCGGCGTCCCGAGCTCCATGGCCTCCGCCATGACAAGCCCGAATCCTTCCGCCCTGTGCAGGCTGACCAGCACGTCACACGCGCGGGTCAGGGCATCGACCTGCCGCTTGGGCAGGTCCCCGCCTATCACATATACATGTTCCAGCCCGGCGCAGAGCCTCTCGCGCTGTTCCGCCTGCTGCTTCGTCTCCTCGTGCACCTTGAGGACAAGGCCGCTTCCGCGGCCTGCCCTGCCGACATCAGCGCCCGCGCTGTCTCTCACAGCTTCGTCTTCCCGGCCGGCGAATGCCTTCCGGTAGGCCTCAATTGCCCCTGCGGGATTCTTCCGTCCGGCCCCGCTCCCGCCGTCATACATCGCGAGGAAGAGGAACCTGTCCTCCGGCAGTCCGAATCGCTTCCGGTCCCAGGCAGGATCCGCATCTGTTCTGACCGGATAGGGCACCGTCAGCACCGGCTTGTCCGTAACCTTGCGGATCGTGTCCGTGATAAAGCCGGACGGCGTCCAGATCTCGTCCGCCAGCTCGAGGCACGGTTTCCATGCCTCCGGAAACTCCTGAAGTTCCCAGAGCCAGTACGCAATATTGTAGTGGCCGGAGAACCGGTTTATCCCCAGATCAAGAAAGGGAAGCGGGAATTCCGACGGATTCACGTGGATCAGGTTGATCCCGTACCGGTCACGGTCTGTCTCCAGATATTCAAACGGATCGGCTTCTGTCGCCGCATCGGTCGGTACGACCCAGGGCTGCACCGCAAAAGGCACGCCTCCTGCCTGCAGAATTTCTCCCACAAGCCGCATGCTCTGCCCGAGACCGGTCGGTGCCTTGATATTGCCGATCAGGTTGACGCCTGCCGGGCGCGCCGCCCGGTCAAAGGGCGCGAGCTGCTTTTTGATCGCCGGAACTTTACTCAGGATCGCCCGTGCCTTCAGATCGGACAGCACGGACTGCGGTATGATTTTCTTAAGTGCCGGGCGAAGCGCTTCCGCCGCGCCAAGAATTCCGCCGGCGCTCATCTGACATTCTCCACAATAAAATCCGCCACGACTTTCCCGAGTCTTTCCGGGCTGTAGCGGCTGATCACTTCGTCATACTGCGCATGGTCCACATGCACATCCGGCTGCGCGTCAAATTCCGCCAGCGACTGCGCAAGGTTTCGTATGCGGTCCTCGTCGCTCCCGTTCCAGGGCGACGTGCGCAGCACGCCGGGGCCCTCAATCTCGTCATAGATCGGGAGGTCGCTCACCAGGACCGGCTTGTAGAATTTCATAACTTCAATGACCGGCATCCCGAATCCTTCTGCCCGGCTCGGGAATACAAAGCACGAGCAGCCCGCATACAGAGCGTGCTTCTCCTCGTGCGGCACGTAGTTTTTATAGGTGATCCCCGGGACTTCCCGCTGCATCTGCCGGATGAGCTGTCCCACAGGCTCTTCCTGAACTTTGCCGGCCAGGATAAGCGGGCGGCGTCCGCCCTGCCTCCGGTAGAGCGCGTAGGCCTTCAGAAGTATGTCCACGCCCTTGCGCAGTTCCATGTTCCCGACGTAAAGGAAATAGTTCTGATCCGAGATCTCGCGTTTCACCCGGAGCGGATGGGCGATGATGTAGGAATCCGCACTGGCAATCTTTCTGGCCTGTGGAAAGTAGCGATAAGTGGAAGTGCGTGTCTGCTCCGAGTTGTACAGGATCATGTCCGTGTCCCTGAGCGTGCGCCGCAGACACAGCCGGAAGTACAGGCCGTAGATCCGGCCGACATACTCCGGGTACTCCAGCGGGAACATGTCATGAATGGTGATCATCGTGCGGAAATCTCCCGGGAGGCGCACCGGGATCAGCGAATTCACTTCCCAGAACAGATCCGGCTTCACCTCCTGAAGTTCCCGTCGGATCCAGTGGAAATATCCGAACACCGATGAGGACACATTGACAGCCGTTCCAAACGCCCGCACCTCCATGCCCGCCTGACGGCATTCCTTCATATATTCGCTGGTCTGCACGTCCGTTAAGAGAATGAACGTGAAGCGCTCATCCTTTCCCAGAATTTTCAGGAAATCATAAAAATACATCCCGACTCCGCTGGGACGGCTTCCGAGATTTCTTGCGTCTGCCGCAATCCGGATTTTTTTCATTCTTCCTTTCCTGCTTTTCAGCCCAGAATTCTGAGCTTGTCCGCCAGCCTGTGAATCGGCCGCGAAAGTGCCGCTGCCGTCTTGTCCCAGGAGTAATGCATCAGCACATTGTCCGCGGGAGCCGTGCTGACCTTCAGCATATCCTCAAGGTCATAATTCGGAGAATCCGGGTCTACATACAGAGCTGTCTGTCCGTAGATCTCGTGCATGACCGGAATGTCCGAGACGATGATCCTCGCGCCGCAGGAGAGCGCCTCCATCGGCGGGATCCCAAACCCTTCGTATTTTGACGGAAACAGAAACGCGCGGCAGTGCTGCATCAGTGCCTTCATCTGTCCGTCGCTCACTCTTCCGGGCAGAATCACATTGGGAAGATCCTGCCCCAGAACGGTCTCGCCAAAATTACCGCCGCTGATCACATACCAGAGTTCCGGATGAAGCCTGGCATTCTGAACAACCCACGGGATGTTTTTGTACTTTGAAAGAGAGCCGCAGTATAAAAAGTAATTGCCCGGGATAATCCGGGAATTCCGGGTGAATACCGTCTCGTCCGGCACCACCTTCAGGAAGTGCTGCCACCCGTTCCCGGCAATGGTGATCCTCGGGTTTTTCGGGTTGTAGCAGTTTAAGATCTCTCTCCTGGTAAAGCAGCTGACCGTCGCCAGCTCATCTGCCTCTTCAAACGCTTTTTTGTACAGAAGCCTGCGGTACACGACCTCTTTTTTGTCCGGTCCGGGCGCCAGGAGCGGCTCCCTCGTCTTGTACACAATGTCGTGAATGACGATGAGCCCTCTCGGCCAGGAGAGCGGAAACGTGTTGCACAGATGGATGCCGAAGGTCCGTTTTTCCTTCAGATATTTTCCCAGCTCCCTCTGCTCCCACCAGCGGATGCTCCTGCCCGTGTTCCCGAGCCGCACCGCCGGAATGTTCCGGAACCTCGGAATGGCGTTCTCCGGAAGATCCCCCGGAACAGCGATCTCAACGGGCACATCTGAGAGCCGCCGGTCGAGGCAGGCAAGAGTCTCTCCGGCATAGCGCTGAACCCCCGTCACCGGTTCTGCCAGAAACGCTCCGTTGATGACAAGTTTTTTCATCGCTCGCCCTCTCTTTCCGACTCCCGGCCGCTTTCCGCGGCCTCCCGCTCGGCTTCCCTTGCCGCCTCACTCGCATTCTCCTCGGCCGCTTTTTCCTCTGCCTCCCGCTTGCGGGCAAGTTCCAGCTTTGCGGCCTCATTGACTGCGGACTCCCCGCCGCGCTCCGGGTGGTACGTCGGCGCCAGTTCATGCAGCAGCGGCCGGATGTTTCCGACCTCGTCATATGCCGCCTCTTTCAGCTTCGCGAGCCGGTCCAGAAAATGCTCCTGGTCAAAGCGGATCGGCCGGCCGATGTGGATCATCTTGTTGGCCGTGTCCTGCATGCCCTCTTCCTTCATCAGCATCTCTTCGTAGAGCTTCTCGCCGGGGCGAAGCCCCGTATAGCGGATCTGCATGTCAACTCCCAGCGTGTAGCCGGAGAGCCGGATCAGATTCTTGGCCAGGTCGTCAATTTTGACCGGCTTTCCCATATCCAGGACGAAGATCTCGCCGCCCTTGGCGTACGCACCGGCCTGCAGGACCAGCGAAACCGCCTCCGGAATCGTCATGAAATACCGGATGATGTCCGGATCCGTGACCGTCACCGGCCCGCCGGCCGCGATCTGCTTCTTGAACAGTGGAATGACCGAGCCGTTGCTCCCCAGGACGTTGCCGAACCGTACCGCCACGAATTCCGTCTTGCTCCGGCTGTTGTAGTACTGGATAATCATCTCGCAGATCCGCTTGGTGGCGCCCATCACATTGGTCGGATTCACCGCCTTGTCCGTGGAAATCATGACGAAGCGCTCGACTCCGTACCGGTCCGCGGCGCGCACCACGTTCAGCGTCCCGAAGATATTGTTCTTGACAGCTTCATTCGGACTGACCTCCATCAGCGGGACGTGCTTGTGCGCCGCCGCGTGATAGACGATGTCCGGATGGTACTTCGAGAACACAGCTGCGAGCCTTCCGCGGTTTCGCACCGAACCGATCAGTGTGACGACATTGGCCTCCGGATGGGTGAACTTGAGTTCCTGCTGAATGTCGTACGCGTTGTTCTCATAGATGTCGAAAATGATCAGACACTTCGGTTTGTGCGTGATCAGCTGCCGGCAGAGCTCCGATCCGATGGAGCCGCCGCCGCCCGTGACCAGAACGGTCTTGCCCTTGACATACCCCATGATGGAATCCAGATCGACCGAGATCGGATCGCGCCCCAGCAGGTCCAGGACGTCGACGTCCCGGATGTCCCGCAGGTTGATCTCGCCGTCCACCATCTGATACACACCCGGGATGATCTTCAGCCTGCAGCTCGTCTCCTTGCAGATGTTCAGGATCTTTCCCTTTTCCTCATTGGAGCAGGAGGGAACCGCAAAGATGATCTCGTCGACATGAAAATCCTTTGCCGCCTGCCGGATCTTATCCCGGCCTCCCACGACTCTTACGCCGCGGATATACTTGCCTTTCTTACCCGGGTCGTCATCGATCAGGCACACGACCTCGGAACCGGCCAGATACCGGCTCATCTGCAGCTCCCGCACCAAGATGTTGGCCGCCTCGCCGGCGCCGATGATCATGATCCGCGTGCTGTCATTGTTGTCCTTGATCCCTCTCCAGCGGTGAAGCAGCTGCCGGATCGTGCGGTAGAAAAACCTTGTAAAGCACTCCGCCAGAATGAGGAAACACCCCGCCACGAAGTACACCGAGCGCGGCATGTTGTTGAACGTGATCATCGTGAGGAATGCGTAGAAAATCTCCGTCAGAATACATGCCTCGAAGATCCGGTATGCCTCCGCGATGCTGGCATACTGCCACAGACTGTGATACATCCGGCACACCCAGAACACGCACAGGCCGATGATCGTGAACGGAATGCAAGTCTGGACATATGCTCTCCAGTATTCCGGCGGAATATAGCTTAAGTGCATGTCAAAGCGGATCAGGAGCGCAAAGATCGTCGTTGCATTCAGCCAGAAGATATCGATGATGATCAGGAACACACGCCGCACAAGCAGCTGCATCCTGTCTTTCTTTTCACCTTCTGATGTCGTCATACCGTGCTGTCCTTTCCTTTTTCTGCCGGATCCGGGGACTTCACAAGCGTCTTTCGCCTGAACGGAAGGCAGATGAAGCCTGCCAGAGTTCCCAGCCCGTAACTGACATGGAGCAGAAAAAACAGAACCGGGAGCATCCAGAAATATAGTTTGCGCCCTCTGCTCTTCACCCCGGCACTCATGGACATAAGGACTGCCACGCTGAGGTAGAGCGCAAAGAGCAGTCCCGTGAGAACCTGCACCGTGCGGGCAAAGGCTCCCGTGCTCCCCGCCGCTGCGCTCACAGCCGAGATCCCCGTCCCCAGGATTGCCAGAATCGTGAAGATGAGCGGCACAAAATAAAACGCAGAAAGACACTGCGGACACACGGCACAAGTCAGGGCGATCCAGTACCCGTTGGCCGCCTTCTGGGACAGCATCGCTTTAAGCGATCCCCGGATATGCTCCCGGGAGACGATCTGCGGTGCGAACCGGATCCTGAATCCCGCCCGGCGGATGCGCCAGTGCATCTCATTATCCTCTGTCCGCCTGAGAGTTTCGTTATACGGTCCCACGCGGTCAAATACTTTTTTCCTGTACATTCCGTGAAAGACAGAATTCACATACAGCTTCTCCGTGCCTGACGCAGAGCCGGATTTCTTCCCGCCCCGGCGGTAGTTGGCGAAGCTGGCGCCGAACATCGAGGATTCCGCCATCAGAAGCGTATTCTTCCACGGCGTATCTTCATCCGTTATGCAGGGGCGCCTTCCGCCGACGACATCCTCTCCCTCCGCGAGCACAGCCGCATTCTCCCTCACGAAATCAGCCGGTATCTCTGCGTGGGCGTCCACGCGCACAATGGCCTCTCCGGCCGCTTCCCGCAGGATTACATTCCAGCCGCAGGGAAGCGTCCTGCCGGGGTTGTCTAGCACCCGTACCGATGCAAACGACTTTCCCTCCTGTCCGGCAAAGTCTTTCATGACCTTTTTCGTGCCGTCATCAGACGCGCTGTCAACCAGCAGGACCTCCATCCGCTCATGCGGGTAATCCTGCGCCGCGATCTGTCCCAGGAGGCGTGGCAGCGTCTTTTCCTCATTATAAGCGATAACCGCAAAGGTCACAAACATAGTCATTTTTCAACGGCTCCGATCGTCTGAAACAGCACGCAGAGATCATCCCTGGCGCTGCAGTTCTTCAGATTTTCCAGATTGTACTTCATCTTGCGCGGCAGAACTTCCCGGACATAGATCCGGTCCGCTTCCGCGGGATCTTTCGCCGCGGAGAGCATCTGAGCCTCATCCTTGAACGCGATGCTGGTGCGGCTC
>DGVL01000124.1:0-7579 GCA_002394965.1 Lachnospira sp. UBA4285 | reverse complement strand
GGTGCGGCTCGTCAGGCCTGCCGGCATCAGAAGCGTCGCCTTCATGGCCGGCGTGTAGAGCGCCGCATACTTGGGCACCTCCGGTCTCGTCCCGACGAATGTCATCGACCCCGCCAGAATGTTGAAGAGCTGCGGGATCTCATCCAGCCGGTGCGCCCGCAGCTTCTTTCCGACCGCCGTGACGCGCGGGTCCTCCCCCACCGTCACCTGCGGCCCGACTGCCTCGGCGTTCGTGACCATCGTGCGGAATTTAAAAATCCGGAACGTCTTTCCGTAGCGCGTCACCCGCGTCTGCCTGAAAAAGACCGGTCCCGGTGAGCTCATTTTAATCTGCGCGGCGATGATGAGCATCGGGATCGCCAGGATCCCCGTCAGAACCGCTGCGCCGGCGATGTCAAATGCCCGCTTTGCGAAGCGGTACGCGCGCCGCGGCGCCAGACAGTCGTAATATTCCTTTACCTCCGGCGTTCGCATGTCCTCCGGCAGATCTTCGAAGCGTCTCATATATCCGTATTCTTATATCCACTTTCGCATTGCGCTGATGACAAAGTCAGCCTGTTCATCCGTCAGTTTCGTGTGCAGCGGCAGCGTGATCTCGCAGCGGTACCGGTCGTAGGCATTCGGAAAATCCTGAATGGAAAATCCCAGCTTCTTATACGCCGTGTGCATCGGAAGCGGCTTGTAGTGGACGTTGGTCGCCACGCCGTCCTCCGCCATGTGCGTGATCAGCGCATTTCGCCCTGCCTCGTCAAGTTCGGGCACGCGGGCAAGCATCAGATGACCGGATGAGCAGTTCTCCGCGCTGTAGTGGCAGATGAGCTGCACTCCGCTTCCCGCCAGGCCCTTTTCATAGCGGCCGACCAGCTCTTTTCTGCGCGCGAGCAGACCCGGGTAGCGCTTCATCTGCGCCAGCCCGATCGCCGCGTGAACATCGGTCATGTTGCACTTGTACCAGGTGCCGACGATGTCGTACTCCCAGCTCCCCAGCTTCGTCTTGGCGAGCGCGTCCTTGCTCTGCCCGTGCAGGGACAGAAGCATCATCGTATGGTACGTATCCTCATCATCGATTCCGGGGAGCGTGCGCCAGGTCAGCGCGCCGCCCTCCGCCGTCGTGAAGTTCTTGACCGCGTGGAAGGAAAAGCTCGTGAAGTCAGCAGCCATACCGCTCTTCACCCATTCCTTTTTCCCGTCCGGGCCGGCGAGAAGCCGGGATGCCCCGAAGCCATGCGCCGAGTCCGCCAGAATCAGAATACGGCCGAGCGCCTCCTGATAGCGGCCCGACGGGTGAAACAGCGCCTTCTTGTCCTGTGCGATGGCGAGCAGCCGGTCGTAGTCGCACATGACACCTCCGAGATCCACCGGAATGATGGCCTTGGTGTGCTCATTAATCATGGAGGAGATGGCGTCGTAATCCGGCTCATACGTGTCTTTTCCGCAGTCGACAAGCCGGAGCGTGGCGCCGACGTGGCAGACAGCCGCTGCCGTCGCCGTATACGTGTAGGCGGGGACGATGACTTCATCCCCCGGCCCGATGCCAAAAAGCCGGAGCGCAAGCTCCTCGCAGGCGGTCGCCGAAGACAGGCACACCGCCCTCTTCGCCCCGGTGAAGGCAGCCACTGCCCGCTCCAGCTGCTTGGTCCTGGGGCCGGTTGTGATCCAACCCGAGCGCAGCGCGTCGCTCACTTCCTGTATCTCTGCTTCCGTAATATCCGGCGGCGAAAAAGGCACTTTCATGAATCTTCTCCTTTCCTCTCACTGCAGATGTCCCAGCATCCGGCTGACATACCCCTTCAGGGATTCTTTCGTGTTGAGCTCCGGTTTTTCAATGACAAGTGCCATCAGCCGGTCTAACATCTCGCCGATCGCGCGTCCCTGCATGCCCATCGCCATCAGGTCCTCGCCCGTGATGTCAAGATCCCGGATGTTCACCGGGTCGTGACGGGAGATGACGGTATTCATCAGGCGGTCGATCGCAAGTCTGTGCGCCCGGTGTCTCCCGGGCGGAAAGCCTGTTATCTTTTCCTTGGCTGCCGTCATGCCGTCATCGAAGGCGGCGATCAGCTTCAGCGAGTCAAGTCCGTACGTGTGAATGGCCGCCCGCACGTCCGCCTCATTTTCTCCGATCCGCAGATTTCTGGCTGAGAGGATCGTCTTTACATCCCGGATCGTCTGATTGTCCATCTTCAGGCGGCGCAGCGTCCTCTCCGCCTCTTCCGGCGTCTCGAAATACAGCAGCCCCGCGTAGCGCAGACTCTTTTCCGGCGGAAGACTTTCAAGCAGCCGGACGGTCTTTTCCCGGCGGCACAAGTCAAATGCGCTGTCGATCTCCGGAAGAATCTGCCGAAACAGCCCCGTCTCGGCGTACAGACTGATGCGGGCCGGATTCGGGGTGAGCAGGGTCTTGGTCAGCTCCGCCTGAACTCTCTCCATGCTCACCAGTCTGATATTGCCGGCCAGATCGGTGATGGCACGATACGTGTCCTCGTCTATGGAAAATCCCAGCTGGGCGCAGAAGCGGATGGCGCGCATCATGCGCAGCGCATCCTCTCCGAACCGCTCATACGGGATCCCGACGCAGCGGACCACTTTGCGCGCCAGATCCTCTCTTCCGCCGAACAGATCCACGAGACCGCGGCTGTCCGAGTACGCCATGGCGTTGATCGTGAAGTCCCGCCGCTTCAGGTCCTCGCTGAGCCTGTCCGTGAACTCCACTCTGTCCGGATGTCTCCCGTCAGCATACGTTCCGTCGATCCGGTACGTCGTGACCTCATAGCCGTGATTGCCGGACATGACCGTCACGGTGCCGTGTTTGATTCCCGTGTCCACCGTGCGATAAAACAGCCGCTTGATATCCAGAGGCAGCGCGGAAGTGGTGATGTCCCAGTCGTGCGGCGGCAGCCCGAGCGCGCAGTCCCGCACGCATCCGCCGACCACAAATGCCTCGTATCCGGCATCTTCAATTGTCTCCAGGATTCTCCTGACGTCCGCGGGCACATGAATCGTAAACTCCGCGGCAGAGCCTCTGCCGGAATCTGACATCTTGGTTCCTCTCATCTCACTTCAGGCGGCAACGGCATCAGTATGCCTTGTCCCAGTAAACCATATACTTCGCCGGCTTTCCGCAGCACGCGCAGACGCCGGATATCTTTTCCTGTTTGAACGGAATGCATCTGGATGTCGCTCCCGTTTCTTCCTTGATCTTATCCTCGCAGGCCTGATCGCCGCACCACATGGCCCTGACAAATCCCGGCTTGTTCGCGATGGTGTCCTTGAACTCGTCGTACCCTGTGACACTCCAGGTGTGACTCTCGAGATGCTTCTGCGCTTTCTCCAGCATCTCCTTCTGGACGGTCTCAAGAAGTGCAGCGGTTGTCTCTCCCAGCTTGTCAAGAGAAACCGTGCATTTCTGACCGTTATCGCGGCGCACGATAACCGCCTCATTCGCCGCGATATCCCTGGGCCCCATCTCGATGCGGAGCGGAATGCCCCGCATCTCCTGCTCGGAGAACTTCCAGCCCGGGCTCTTGTCCGTGTCATCTACCTTCACGCGGCATCCGGCGTCAATGAGTTCTTTCTCCGCTCTGCGGCAGGCGTCCAGCACGCCTTCCTTTCTCTGCTGGATCGGGATGATCTCAACCTGAACCGGTGCGATGTGCGGCGGCAGAACAAGGCCGGAGTTGTCGCCGTGGACCATGATCATGGCCCCGATGACACGGGTAGTCATGCCCCAGGATGTCTGCCACACATACTTCAGCTTGTTGTCGCGGTCCGTAAACTGAATGCCGTAGGCTTCGGCGAACTTCTGTCCGAAGAAGTGGGACGTGCCGCTCTGCAGGGCGCGGCCGTCGTGCATCATGGCTTCAACCGTGTACGTCGCCTCCGCGCCGGCGAATTTCTCCTTCTCTGTCTTGCGTCCACGGATGACCGGGATCGCCATCTCGTCTGCCAGGAACTCCGCATAGACGTTCAGCATCTGCTGCGTGCGCGCCTCTGCCTCTTCCCTGGTCGCATGGATGGTGTGGCCTTCCTGCCACAGAAACTCGCGGGAGCGCAGGAACGGGCGCGTCTCCTTCTCCCAGCGCACAACCGAGCACCACTGGTTGTACAGCCTCGGAAGATCCCGGTACGAATGCACATCATCCTTGTAGAAATCGGAAAATACGGTCTCTGACGTCGGCCGCACGCACAGGCGCTCTGTCAGCGGCTCGGTGCCGCCGCTCGTCACCCAGGCGACCTCCGGCGCGAATCCCTGCACCAGCTCGCTTTCCTTGGCGAGAAGGCTCTCCGGGATCAGAAGCGGCATGTACACATTCTGCACACCTGTCGCCTTGAACCGCGCGTCCAGAAGCTTCTGAATATTCTCCCAGATCGCATATCCGTACGGCTTGATCACCATGAATCCCTTGATATGCGAATAGGCGATCAGATCTGCCTTGACGCACACGTCTGTATACCACTGGGCGAAGTCATCCTCCATGGAGGTGATTTCCTTAACCAATTTTCCGTTGTCAGCCATTTCGTTCCTCTCTCTTCCACTCTGCCGGATCTCACAATAGCAGACGAATTATTGTGTATACCGCCCCATCCTATCACGAATACTGTGCGGATACAAATGCCACTCACGCTCTGAACCGGTACCCCACGCCCCAGATCGTCTCGATGTACTGCGGCTTGCTGGTATCTGCCTCGATCTTCTCGCGGATCTTCTTGATGTGCACCGTCACTGTCGCGATGTCCCCGATGGAATCCATGCCCCAGATCTCCCGGAACAGCTCGTCTCTGGTGTACACGTGATTCGGGTGCTCCGCCAGGAATGTCAGAAGATCAAACTCCTTGGTCGTGAACTGCTTCTCCTCGCCGTTAACAAATACCCGGCGCGCCGTCTTGTCAATCCGCAGGCCGCGGATCTCAAGCACGTCATTCTCCGGCGTGTTCACCAGCCGCTTATAGGCCGCCAGGTGCGCCTTGACTCTTGCCACCAGTTCACTCGTGGAAAAGGGCTTCGTCATGTAATCATCAGCGCCCATGCCAAGACCCCGGATCTTGTCGATGTCCTCTTTCTTGGCCGACACCATGATGATCGGTATATTCTGCTTCTCCCGCACGCGGCGGCAGATCTCATATCCGTCCACGCCCGGGAGCATGATGTCAAGGATCAGAATGTCATACTTCCCCGTCAGCGCTTCCGCCAGCCCGCTGGTCCCGTCGCCGCATATCTTCACCTCGAACCCGGACAGCTCCAGGTAATCCTTTTCAATATCCGCGATGGACTCCTCATCCTCTACAATCAGAACTTTACTCATGTGTCACACTTCTTTCCGGCTGCCGCCTGCGTCTGCCCCTCCGCCCGTTCTCCGTCTTCTGCGGGAGCGCCGGCGCGGGAGTTGTCATTTTTTTCTTCAGATCAATGTGCATCGTGGTGCTCTGGCCTTCCACGCTCTCCGCCCAGATCTTGCCGCCGTGATCCGTGATAATCTTGCGCACAATGGCAAGTCCGATGCCGCTTCCGCCGGTCCGGGAATTTCTGGCACGGTCCGTGCGGTAGAAGCGGTCAAAGATCTTGGAAAGATCCGACGCTGCGATGCCTCTGCCGTTGTCGGCTATGGCGATATGGGCGTATTCACCCTCGTCGTATATGTCAATGCGGATCCGGCCGGGTCTTCCAGGCTCCATATATTTCACCGAATTGCTGATGATGTTGTTGACGACACGCTTGAGCTGCTCCGGATCCGCCGTGATGATCATATCCTCGTCCGGATGATAATTGTAGTCCAGCCGGATATTCTGGGCGTCCAGGTCAAGCGACAGCTCCCGGACACAGTCGTTGAAATATGCGCGCACCGAGAGGTCGATGAAGTTATACGGAATGCGGTTCGTATCAAGTCTTGAATACAGTGTCAGCTCATTGATCAGCCGGTCCATATCCTCTGTCTTGTTGCAGATCGTCAGGATATACTTCTGCTGTTTCTCCGGCGTTCTGGCCACGCCGTCGCGCAGCCCTTCCGCGTAGCCGCGGATCGACGCCAGCGGTGTCTTCAGATCATGCGATATGTTGCGGATCAGTTCCTTCTCCTCGGCGTCATTCTTCAGGCGCTCGTCAGCCGAATCTTTCAGCCGCCTGCGCATGTCCTCGAAATCCGTCATAACCTCGGAGAATTCGTCCCTGCCGCCCGTGGGAATCTCAAAGTCCAGATTGCCGTCGCGCACATTGTTGGCCACAAGTTTCAGCCGGTCCAGGGGAATGATGATGGAAAGATAAAGCCAGTAATCCAGAATAAAACTGGTGAAGATGAGGACTGCCAGGACAATCAGCAGCGCCTCCGTCAGCATACCGCGGATCTGCGGGAGTACCTCCTGCGTGGACGTCAGCAGGAAGATCATGCCATCTGTCCCGCCCGATGTGACAAATGGCACCGCGCGGATGATCGTCGGGTACTCTCCGTACAGATAATACCCCGTACTTCCGTCCCGCTGCAGCGCCATGACGTCCGGCGTCGTTGAAAAAATATCCGAGAGCGTGCGGTCCGAGTTGGAGTAAATCTGCCGTCCGCCCGCATAGACAATCGCAGAAGAAAGGCGATCCTTCAGACTGCTGCCCAGCGCCTCAAGCTGGTCCGGGTCGGTGAAGCTGTCCGGGTCTTCTTTCACCTGTTCACTTACGATCTTATAGACACTCTGAGAGATCTCCGAGAGAAGATTCATCGGAGAAACCAGGCTGTTCAGACTCAGATCCTCTTCAATATCGTACAGTCTCCTCAGCTTCTGACTCTGAACGTGAAACGCAAAATTGACCGACGCAGCTCCCAGGACGACCGGGAGCAGGACCATAACGACAAATGTCAGATGTAGTTTCGTCCGGATCTTCATAGGCTCACTTCTTCTGCGCGTTTATGCGTATCTCAGCTTGAATTTCCTTTCCTTATAGTCGTCATCCACCTCTTCGATCTTTGCGCCGAGACCGCGCAGCTTGCACACAAAATCCTCATATCCTCTCTGGATAAAGTGGATATCTTCAATCTTCGAGAAGCCATCCGCAGACAGCGCCGCCATGACAAGCGCCGCCCCTGCCCGGAGGTCCGGAGCCGCCAGCTGCGCGCCGGTGAGCCGCTGCACACCGGTCACATAGGCTGTATTGCCCTCGACCTGAATTCGTGCCCCCATGCGGTTCAACTCGTCGACATACTTGAAACGGTTTTCGAAAATACTCTCTGTCACCAGACTCGAGCCGTCCGCCAGTGACAGCGCCACCGTGATCTGCGGCTGCATGTCCGTCGGAAAGCCCGGATACGGAAGTGTCTTGACATTGGCCGGGCGAAGCTTTTCACTGCCGATCACCCGGACGCTCTCGTCTTCCTCGATGACCGTGCACCCCATCTCGGCGAGTTTGGCGGAGATGCACTCCAGATGTTTCGGGATCACATTGTTCACCGTCACGTCGCCGCGAGTGATGGCAGCTCCCGCCATGAAAGTTCCCGCCTCAATCTGGTCCGGAATGATCGAATACGTCGTCCCATGCAGCCTTCTCACGCCGTTGATGCGGATCACATCCGTGCCGGCGCCGCGGATATCCGCGCCCATG
>DGVL01000146.1 GCA_002394965.1 Lachnospira sp. UBA4285 | reverse complement strand
ACCCGCAGACAACGATCTCCTTCGTGCCGGAGAAGATGACGCCATCTTCGGTAAATGCGACCAGGCTGAGATCATCCGGCGCCCCCGGAAGAAACGTGACCGCCCCGTCCTCCGTACTGATCAGGACGGCATGCCTGCTCGCGTCACGCGGATCCGTACACGCGGCAAAAATCCGTTTTCCGTCGGGAGAAAGGGTCAGCGGTGACGGGACCAAGACCGAGTTCTCCTCGCAAATCAGGACGCAGTCTCCCATCGCTTCATCCACATCCAGCTCGCGCATTTCCCCGTCGGTCAGCCGGAAAAGCACAATCCGGTGATAGGCATCCCGATCATGCGCGGCCAGCATCTCCCCCTGAACGCTCACGGGAGAAGGGGCCGCATAGTATCGGTCCAGATAAATCGCTTCCGTTCGGGATGCGGGATTGAACCAGCCTTCCGCCGTACCATCGTCATGCAGCGGGAGCTCTGTTTCAGATAAGATCTCTCCGCTTTCCATGTCCAGCCTGACAAGCGAGAGCCGTCCGTCTTTTCCGCTGATGCGCAGCAGCCAGGCACTCCCCTGGTTTTCCGTCAGGAGATGCCAGGCGTCTGCCGGATCAAGTTCGAGCGAATGCTCCATTTTCCGTGTTTCGAGGTTATAGAACAGCAGGGTTCTCTCCGCCTGCACCAGCAGCCGATCCCCGGCGCGCAGGAAGTTATCCGGCCGATACGGAGTCCCCTCACCGTCAAAGGCCGAAAACGAATCATCGCTGACGCTTTCATAGATGCTGATGTTCCCCGCCGAACGCAGCACATACTGAAGCTCCTGATACGGTCCAGCCTTGATCCCGGTGACGCGGTCCAAACCTTCCGGAAACATTTTGACCAGTGTGGCGCTGCCGCTGTCGGCAAACAATGTGCCGATCATGCCGTCTTCCGTGATAAAATTGACTTCCGCTCCATCGGCGGAAACAAGGCTCAGGACCTCCCGTTCGATATTCCTGCTGCCGAGCAGAGTTCCGTCCCGGTCAAAGCGGCTGATGCTGCTGCCCAAGGCGAGATAAAGATCGTTCTTCTCTCCGCCGAACAGCAGCTTGCCCGCCTCGGCACTTCCATCGGCGGTAAGCGGCTGCCGCCACCGTTCCTCTCCGCCTCGAAAAGCGTGCAGGCCATGCCTGACCTCTGTCAGGCCGGTCACGCTCCCGGTTTCTCTCATCGCCTTCTCTTCGTCTGTCCCCAGAAGAAAAAAATCACCCTCTGCATCGAAACAGAAGCCTTCCACCCGGCGATAGACCGGATCGAGCCTTACAAACGCCGCGGTCTCCGTCTGAAAAATCCCCATCCGGTATTCAAACGCTCCGATGCGGCCGCGATTCCCCCTGAGCTTTACGGCGATCTGTCTGTCGTCCGGGGACCAGCAGAGCTCCGTGATATACTCGTCCGTCCCCTCCGGCAGCGTCAGGCGCCGGATCTCATTGCCTTGCGCATCGAGCAGCAGAACGCCGTTGATGTCGCCGGCCGCGATCATCGTACCGCTGTGATTCGGGCTGAACGGACAGACCGCGGTCGTGATCGGTGTGCGCCAGTTTTCTTTCCCCGTCCGGTAGTCTGTCGACACGAGGAAGCCGTCTTCGACAAAGCAGAGCAGTGCCCCGTCCGTTCCCTCTGCAGGCGACACGGGCACCGTGTTTTCCGATACGCGGAAGACCGCGATTTCTTTCCTTGAATCAAGTTCAAAGCTCCGAAAAAGTCCGCTGTGATCCATACATACCAGGATTTTCCCGTCCCGGCTGATCAAGAACGAATCGATGTCGGCCGCTTCGTCGATCCGCCAGGTTTCCAGCCAGTGATACGGTGTCAGATACGCATAACTGGCCTGAGAGAGGGCATACTGTGCCTCATCGGTGACCGGGCGGTCCATTTCTTCGTTTGGCAGGGCCTGCAGCGCGTCGTTCAGCGCCTGCAGGCGATCCTGCGTGCTGAAGGCATCCAGGGACCGCATCGCCAGCAGTCTCGACTCGCTGATCAGCGACTGGCGGTAGTTTTTGCTGATCTGGGCGTTACTCCAAAGCAGCCATGTGATGGCCGCCGCGGCCGCCACAAAACCCGCCGAAAAGAAGGCCGTGAGCCGCCTGCGGCGATAACGCTCCCGCCGCATGACCAGCTCGTCATACTGGCAGCCCAGCAGCACCGCGGCCAGCCGCGGCAGCTCTGTTTTCCTCGCCGCTCGGAAGTCACCCCGGTAGTCGCAGGCCAGCGGCTCAATCTCCGTCTCGACGCTAAGCTTCGTTCCGTCCTCGGCGGTGACCTCTTCCCTGCCGTGCCGCAGAAGCTCCGGAAAAACCTCCGGCGGCTCTCCTTCGGACAGCACACAGAGCACATGCTCCGGCCCCCGAAGCTTCAGGAAGGTCTCCAGCTCATGAAGGCACCATGCGGATTGCTTATACCCCGGCGAGCAGATCACGATCAGATACTCCGAGGCTCTCAGGGCTTCCTCGATCCGTCCGGAAAGGTCGCTGGTAATCGCGAGTTCCTCCTGATCCCGGAAGATCCGGTCGATTCTTTCCTTTCCCGAGGCGCTGCGGATACCTTTCGGCACGCGAAACCGCTCCAGGCTCTTTTGAATCTCCTTTGCCACCGCGACGTCCCGCTGCGTCCGCCGGTAGGAAATAAAGGCGTTATATTTCTGTTCTTTCATGCGATCACCGCCTTTGTTTTTCGCTTCTTTTTATCATTTTAATGCATGGTCACAGGAATTGCAAGGCAGAGTTCCCGCTCTCGGCAGGAGGCCGGATTATTCTCCGCGGGATCCGGGGAATTCCGTATAAAACAGACGGGCTCCGGGGGATTCCCCGGGGTCCGTCTGCCGTTTCGATATTCTGTTATCCGATTGAAGACCGACCTTCGTCCCGCTCCGAATCGCGCGTGACAAAGGTGTTGCCGATTTTGTTCATATAGTCGATGTGGATGTTGCCCGGTTCCCTTCCCGCGTAGGCAGCGTACATCTTTCCGAACTTATAGAGCTGCGGAATTGACTTCTGCTCCGCCTTGGTTGTTTCGATCGAGAGGCAGACCACGGTAAAGACCGTGCAGTCTTCATTCGCCGTCATGGAATAGAAGTCGAGGAAATACGGCGACGCGCACATCTCATTCAGCTCGCTCTGGATCTCCGAGCGGACTTCTTCCAGCAGCCGTTCATGCTCCTCCTCGGTCAGGCGATAGGTCGCCGAGTCGT
>DGVL01000066.1:9458-35114 GCA_002394965.1 Lachnospira sp. UBA4285 | reverse complement strand
CAGGTGGCCATTACATATCAGCCACGCGCTGCTCTGGTGCGGCTTATGCGCTCACAAAAAGAACTGGTGCACGTCCATTTGCCACATGGAAGTGCACCAGCTCTCTGGTATTTCGTTGAATATCAGTATCCGATTTTCTTCAGATTCTCGAAGCTCGTCTTCATCGCGTCGAACGGGCTTCCTTCGCAGACATCCTGTTCCACCAGCGCGTACTTGCAGCTGGTCTTTTCAAGCTCTGCCATGACTGCCTTGAAGTCAATGTTACCTTCCATCACCGGCGCCATAATCTCGGTGCGTTCCTTTGTGACCTTGCGGTCTTTCAGATGGACGCACGGGATGCGGTCTGCGCACTTGCGGATCCAGGCGATCGGGTCAACGCCGGCTGTGGCCAGCCAGAACGTGTCCAGTGTGATGCCCAGCTCGTCCGGCGCGAAGCCGTCCAGCAGGTAATCGATCAGGAACTTGCCATTGGCTTTGTAGAAATCAAGATCGTGGTTGTGGTACATGAACAGCATGCCGGCATCGCGGATCATGTCAAGCGGTCCTTTGAAGTCCTCGACGAAATACTGGATCCAGTTGGGATCCTCGTACTTAAACGGCATCGAGCCAAGGCCGATGTACTTGCAGCCCATCACCTCGTGATCGTGGATCAGGTTCTCCGTGTCGTGCAGGATCCGGTCCACCGGGCTGTGCGTCAGCACGATGCGGATGCCGTACTTGTCGCAGATCTCGCGCGCGATCTGCGGCGTAACCGATGCGCCGACTGCCGAGAGCTGGACGGTCTTGTAGCCGATCGCCGCCACTTTGCTGATGGTGCGCTCGAAATCCTTCGGCGTCTGCGTGAAATCGCGCAGCGTGTAGAGCTGAGCTCCAACTTCTACCATTACGTATCCTCCTGAGAGAATTTATCTCTGAAGATTTCCTTCGATGTGACTGTAATCAATTACCTTTTCACTTCCGTCCGCCATGACCAGTGTCACCGGCCCGTATCCGCCGCAGCGCTGCGGATCGGTGTAGCGGATTTCTTTCACCGGGAACAGCTCGTCGTCCGTGAAGTCGGTGAGGTCTCCCTTCGTGATTATCTGGGAGATGAGGACACATTTGTCATAGCCGTACTGCTTCTGGCGCACGGTCTTTGCGTAGATGACGATTGACTTTTCGGAGTCCGGATTGGTGCCGGTGCTGCTGTATGTGTCAAGGTCGGTCCAGCCGTCAAAGATCGTCATCGCCAGCTGCTTTTCATGTCCCATGTGGTCGTGGCCTTTGAGGATGATGGCTTTGCAGGTGAAGCCGCTGATCTTCTTCTCGCGGCGGATGACCTGCGTGCCGTTGTCCGGGAAGCCGAACGATCCGAGTGTGATCGACCACGGCCGCTGATAGGTGCGGTAGCGGTCCGCCCGGATGAGGCCGCAGGGAACAGTGAAGTCTGCGAGGTCCATCGCCGTCTTCCAGCACAGCTCGCCGCGGTTGCTGTAGTCAAAGTACGCGCGGCGGTAGAGTACGCCGTTTTCCTGCCCGTGCCAGAACACGCCGTTCGTGCGCTTCACCTTGTCAAATGTCAGATCATGCAGCACATACTGCTGCGACTCGATGTCCGGCTGCGTCGATGCCTCCCACGGGAATTTCGTGGAGTACACGAGCTTGCCGTAGTTCCACATGCCGTGGATGTTGTCTTCGTCCGTCACCATCTTGCCGGTGCGCATCTCCGTCGTGCCGTTGGCCGCGTGGTTTGCGATGGCAAGCGCCGGTCCGTCAAGAACCGTGACCGTCACGTCCTTCGGTCCCATCTTCTCCCAGACGCCGTTCTCTTCCTTCGCCGTCCAGAACGGATCATCCGCCGGCAGGTCGAGGCAGAAGAACGCCTTGCCCATCCAGTACGGAGATTCCGCGCAGGAGTAGCCCTGCACGAGCGGCAGGAACGAGCGGTAGAATCCGAGCGTCGGAACGCCCGGGATGTTCTCGTCGCGGCTCCACAGGAAGTCGTCGCGCTTCAGGAACTGCAGAAGCGACCCGGAAGCGATGCGGCGCGCAAGGCCCGGATTGACCGTAGAGTGACGCAGCAGGCGGTTCATCGGGAATGCGCTTGTCGCCGCGAAGCGGTAGATGCAGCTGCGGCCCCACATGTTGGTGAAGCCGTCGGCATCGAAGTTGCGGTCGTAGGTCTCCATCAGCTTGTTCTGATTTTCCTCGAAACGCGCAGCGATGTACGGCTCTTCCTTATAGCCGTACCAGTTGTTCCAGATGACGGTGTACACGTTGAACGCCCAGCAGGAATAGTAGTCAAACCCGAATCCGTCGCGGTACCACCCGTCGCCGCAGTAGTAGCTGAGGATCGCGCAGGCGTGATCCCGCATCTTGTCCGCATCAATCGGATATCCGTACTTGTACAGGAACGCATAGTCCAGCATGTTGAAAAGGCGCCAGTTCTGCGGAACCGTGTTGCCGCCCGCGTAGTCCGTCAGAAACTTCGCGATGATGTCCTTCTCTTCCTTCGTGTACGTGTCCCAGATCTGCTCGTGGCACTCGTCCAGGCAGATGACCAGTGCACAGGTCTCCACCGTCTGCTGGTAGCAGGCGATCGGGTCCGTCCCGCCGTACTCCCGGTCCATGTCCGAATAATACCGCACGAAATTCGGATCCCCCGGCGTGACGCTCTTTAAGATCTGCTTCTTGTAGTAATCCCGCAGCTTAATCCCGCCGATTTCAATCTCCGGGTTGTCCTTGATCAGCGGCGCCGCAATGAAAAATGTGCGCGTGATCCCCTCAAAATACTCCGCCTGCACCTTCCACGCCGGCGTATTCCTGTTCGGATAGGTCACCTCCGTCTCGTAGCGCGGCACCACGCAGGGGGAGTCTTCTGACGGCAGGTTGCAGAACACGCCTTTCAGCATGTGAATCCCCGCCTCGATCCACGACTTCCGCGTCATGCCGGTGTAGGGACTGAGCGTAAAATCCAGATTCTTCGGTTCAAACTTCATTGCTTTTCACTCCTCAAAGTAATTGCCAAGGCTCTTGTATATCGCCTTCACGTTCTCATATGCGAGCTTGCGGCGGCGATACTCATCGACGATGCCCTTGTTGTTCATCGTTCGCGGCCGGTTCGCAAACCACTCGCGGCTGACGCGCACATCGGCAAACTGCCAGATGAACACGCCGCTGATGCCCTTCGTATTAAATACCGCCCGCAGCTGATGATCCAGCGTCTGTGCCTGGTACTCTTCCGTCCATGGATCCAGACTCTGAGAGCGGAATCCGTAGATGCCGCCGGCGCCGATCTCCGTTATAAGGAAAGGTTTCCCGGCGCCGGGCGTCTCATTCTGCACCCAGTCATAGTTTTCCTTCACCCATTCTTCTGCCGTCTTGTCCTGCACATACCACTCTGGATACAGGTTATAGGAGACGATATCCGGCAGATCCAGGCAGATGTCCTTAAAGAACTTGCAGCTGGCAGACGAAACCGGGCGCGACGGGTCCATCTTCCGCAGAATCCCGTACTGTTTTGCGTAGCACTCGCGGCCATAGGCTGTGTCACTCGCACACTCGTTGAGAATTCCCCAGATCATAATGCAGGGATGGCTGATGTGCGCATCGACCATTTCTGCCGTGACCTTTTCTTCCTGCGGCTCGAAGTTCGGGTTGCGCATCTGCTCTTCGGAAAGCCCCCGCGCGTGATTCTCCTCCCACACGAGGATTCCCTGCTCATCGCACAGATCCAGGAAGCGCTCATCATTCGGATAGTGGGTGGTGCGGACCGCGTTGCCTCCGAGATCCCTGATAATAGCAAGATCTCCCTGAAGAACAGAAAGCGGCAGAGCGCACCCGAACAGCGGGTGGTCCTCGTGCCGGCAGAATCCTTTGATACGCAGCTTACGGCCGTTTAACAGAATATCCTGCCCCTGTATGCGGATCTCACGGAAGCCCGCCCTCTCGATCAGGTCGTCCACCGGTCTGCCGCTCTTTGCCAGAACCGCATGCACAAAGTAAAGTGCCGGATGCTCCGGCGCCCACTCTGTGACGGTTTCATTCTTTGCAGAAAGCGTCACATGCGCATCAGCGCAACCATCCGCGTCTGTCGTCACCTCGGTGTCCACCGATCCGACGCCCTGCACCTGCACCAGAAGTGTGAAATCTTCTCCCGGCGCAAACGAGCAGATCCGGATATCCGCATGAAGCTTCCACCCGTCTTCTGTCTTCTCCGGAACAGCGTGAAGCGACTGGATCCACGCATCTGTCAGCTGCTCCAGACTCACGCCGCGGCTGATGCCGCCGTAAGTCATGTAGTCGTTTGGAACATGCAGCGCGCTCTTTTCACTGAAGCGGTTGTCAACCGTCACCTTCAGGTGATGCGCTCCCGGCTTCAGGCCTCGCGCGATGCAGGCAAAGGGCGTGAAGGCGTTATAGTGTTCTCCCAGGAACTCACCGTCAACATACACACGTCCGGTGTGACTCACTCCCTCAAACACCAGGCGGACGTCGCCTTCTGCCTCGAACTCTCTCTCAAAATCTCCCTCGCCGCGGTACGACTCAAATCCCGGAATCGTCTCCCAGCAGCACGGTACAACCACCGGGTAAGCCTGTCCCGCGCACTCTCCGGAGAGCGGCGTAAACGTCCAGCCACTCCCGGACAAATCCTGCGTTTGGCGGACAGTATGCGTGGCAAATGTGCGGATCATATTAATTCCCTTTCTTTACGCGAAGGAGTCCGGAAGAAACGGCAAGAGCCGATATTCTTCCGGATACTCCCATTGGTCATATTCTTTATCCCTTGATTCCGGCTGCCGCAATTCCCTGCACGAAGTATCTCTGCAGGAAGATGAAGAGCACGAAGACAGGGATAAGAGAAACCGTAGCGGCTGCCATAATGAGCGCATAGTTGGATGAATACTGTGTATTGAACATGCGCAGCATCAGCTGCACGGTCTTCTTGTTGGAAGAGGACAGATAGATGAGTGGTCCCATGAAGTCATTCCACTCGAACACGAAGCCCTGTATGATGAGCGTCGCGACAGCTGCCTTGGACAGCGGAAGCATGATCTTGGCCCAGATGCCATATTCGCTGAGTCCATCGATGCGGGCGGCCTCAAGGAGCTCGTTTGGTATGCCGATGTAGAACTGCCGCATCAGGAATACGCCGGTCGCCGTGAAGGACTGCATCAGGATAAGACCGACAAGCGTATCTGTAAGTCCCATGTTCTTGATCATGATGAACTGCGGAACCATGTATACCTGCCACGGAATCGCAATCGTCATCACATACGCGAGGAAGATGGTGTCACGGCCCTTGAACGTCAGCTTGGCGAATGCATACGCCGCAAAGCTGGACGTGATAACCTGCAGGGCTGTCGCGATCACCGTGATGGTGATCGTATTGCGGAAACCGATCAGAAGCGGAACTTTCTTCCAGATCGTAACGTAGTTAGCCCACTTCGGATTCGTTGGAATCCACTGAATCGGGAACGAGAACACGTCCTTTTCTGCTTTCAGGGAAGCGGAGATCATCCATGCGAACGGCACCAGCATTCCGATGGCGAGAAGGATCAGGACAATATAAAGAATAACTTTTCCGATAATGTTTTTCTTTGTCATGACACACCTCGCATTATAAGTAATCCGTGAAACGCTTCTCAACGCGGAACTGAATGAGCGTTACGCAAGCAACGATCACAAAGAGGATCATAGCCACGGCGCTGGCGTATCCGAACTTACCGCTTACGAACGCACTGTTGTAGATATGGTAAGCCAGAACCTTGGTCGCCTCTCCGGGTCCGCCCTGCGTTGTTATGTACATGATGTCGTACGACTTGAAAGTCGCGACAATAAGCATCATCAGGTTGAAGAACGTCGTCGGCGTGATACAAGGCCACGTTACATTGAGGAACTGCTGCCATTTATTGGCACCGTCCAGAGCTGCTGCCTCGTAGAGCTCCGGGTTCACCCCCTGCAGACCGGCGAGATAAACGATCATGTAGTACCCCATGCCCTTCCAGACAGTCAGACCGATGATCGTCGGCATGGCCCAGGTCTGAGAAGCCGCCCAGCGCGGCGGATTGGCAATGCCAAGAGCCATCAGAATACTGTTGACCGGGCCCTTGTCCGGGTTAAACAGGGCCATCCACACGACAGCCACAGCTACCAGAGACGCAACATACGGGAAGAAGAACACGGAGCGGAAGAACGTTCTGCCTTTGATCGGCTTGTTCACCAGAATTGCCAGAAGCAATGCGATGAGCAGCGTCACCGGCACCGTCACGACTGTGTAGTACAGTGTGTTTTTAAGGGAAATCCAGAAACTCTTGTCCTGTGTGAACATCTGGATGAAGTTGTCGAGTCCGACGAACTTGATCCCGGTGTTACCCGCGCCCCAGTCACATAAACTGAGCACGAGAGAAAATGCGATCGGAACGAACGTAAAAACCATGAATCCAATCAGATTGGGAAGCAGAAACGAGTACGCTATCAGCGTGCGGTGTCTCTGCAGTGACCCCTTTTTCTTCGGAGCGGCAGCGGCGGCTGCCTTTGCGCTTGTATCGCTCATAATCACTCTCTTTTCTTTAAAAAATCCCACCATACCTTGCTGGCGGCATGGTACGGTGGGATTATGATTGAAACGCAGACTGCCAGAAACGATCAGCGCCTTTTACTGGAGTGCACTCACGCGGCTCTTCAGGTTAGCAATGCCCTGTTCTGCCGTCTCGGTGCCGGTCATTATAGCACTGTGCTCTTCCTGGAAGATCTGATCGATGTCACCGCCATTCTTGTCCATCGGGAACTCGATGATGTACTTATCGATATTGATGTACTTGGAAAGACCTTCCGGAGCATACTCGTTGGTGTTGTGCAGGTTATCAAAGATTTCGTTGATCTTGGTGGAGCTGTAGCCCGGAAGAATACCGGTTCCCGCAAGAACCTCCGCGCCTTCCTCGCCGCAGACATATTTGATGAAAGTCCACGCGGCTGCTGAATTCTTGCCGTAAGCGCCCATCGTAACCGGTGTCACACCGCCGACAGCCGCCTTGTTGTCCGTGCCGGCGTCACTCGGAAGGGAGCATACGCCCCAGTTGAAATCCGCATTCTCAACGAGCATGTTGATGAACCATGTGCCCATCTGCATCATGGCAACGGACTGATTGTAGAATACGCCGCTGTAATGGATGTTCGAAGCCTTAAGAGAACCGTAATCCATGACATATCCCTTGCTCTGCATGTCAAGGATCGTGTTATAGGCGCTCAGAAGCGAATCATAGGTATCCGGCTTTGTCTCGTCGAATGTCCCGTCACGTCTTGCGTACATGTAGACATTGGACGGCCAGGTGTGAATGTGCGCACCGTAAACCTTGTCATTGCCTTCGCCCTTCGTCATCTTTGCCGCGAGATCTTCATACTCCTTGAGCGTCATGCCGTCCTTCGGATACTCGACGCCGGCCGCATCAAACAGATCTTTGTTATAGAACAGAAGGTTGTTATCTTTGCGGAACGGAACGCCGTACGTCTTGCCGTCAACCGTAAGGGAATCGATCAGCCCGGAATAGGCATTCTTGTCGAACTCACTGTCGCCATTCATGAACTCATCCAGAGACTTCAGATGGCCCTGCGCGATCAGCGTGGACATCGTCGGAAGATCCTTCATAAACACGACATCATAATCCTCGTTGCCCGCCAGCTGTGTCTTGATGGATGTGACGTACTCATCTGCCGAGAACTCGACCGGCTCAATCTTAATATTCGGATATTTCTTCTGGAACGCTTCAAAAATCGTCTTGTAATACTCTGTATTCGAGTAGTCCCAGAGCGCTACACGAATCGTCCCGCTTCCGGCGTCCTTTCCAGCCGCCGCGCCTGCAGACGCGTTTGCGGATGACGCACTGCCGCCGGATGTCCCGCCGCAGCCAACCATCGACGCCGCCATCAGAGCTGTCAGAGCAGCCGCTGTAACTCTTTTTGTTCTCATATCGTATCCTCCTTTTATGACCACCATTCTGCGCGATACGCGCAGTATTCACTTACCAGATAAAAAGTTCCGTGCCGCTGAGCTTGTAAACCGCTTCAATAAAATAGTAGTCACCATAGATGATCGTGAAATCATGTTCTGTGTCGTGATATGCTGCCGTACACTTTTCCAGGAGCTCATCTCTTGCCATATCCCAGCAGCACCGCTTCTCGTCCAGTGTCTTCAGAAGTGCCAGAGCCTTGTCAAGATATTTCTTTGCTCTTGCCGCGTCGTCCTCGCACTTGGCGAGCTCGATCAGCCCGCACGCCGTGATCGCCGCTGCTGTGGAGTCTTCCCACAGGACGTCCCTCGGCTGGCAGTAGTCGACCGGCACCAGATTGCTCTCCGGTATCACAGATAGAACATAGTCCGCAATACGCTCTGCCGTCTTCTTGTACTCTGCCTTTCCTGAATGCAGAAAGCTGAGCGTGAACCCGTAAATCCCCCAGCTCTGTCCCCGTGTCCAGGAAGAATTCGGATTCATTCCCTGCCCGGGAACTGGTCCGAGAATCTCACCGGTATTGATGTTAAAGTTCACTATATGATTGACCGAGCCATCTTCCCGGACGAACGCTTTCATCGCTGTGTCCGCGTGTGCCATGGCGATCTGTGCGAACCGCGGATCCTCTGTCACGCGGCTGGCCCAGTACAGAAGCGGCAGATTCATCATGCAGTCAATAATCGCGTATCCTCTTCTGTCCCGGTCATCGAAAGCATTCCACGCCCGGATGAAGCGTCCGGCCAGATTGAAGCGTCCCGTCATGTTGGCAGCCGCCAGAAGTGCGCGGTTTTCGGACTCATGATTTTTCTCCACTCTCCAATGGGCGACCGCCGTGGGAAGCCAGCGGAAACCGCTGTCATGGTCCATCACATCGTAGTTCATAAGTACCGGGTCAAGCTTTGTCTCGACTTTCAAAGCCTCTTCCCTGTACAGCTCCTCTCCGGTCGCATGAAACAGCTGCCAGAGAATTCCTCCCCAGAAGCCATTCGTCCACCAGCCTATTTTCTCCCGCGAGGAGCAGTCATCAAACACACCGTTGTCTGTCCGGTACGGAATCTTGTCCCGCGAGCGGTTCACAACCTGCTTCATCTTATCGGCGATTTTACCGGAGACGCCGGCCGCCCAATCTCTGTCGTCCGCGCTCAGGATCGTCTGAATATTCATGCCTTCGCTCTTTCCTCTCTCTTTGTGAGGTGCCATTTCTTTATGATGGTGTTATTATAATTTCGTAACTTTTTTGTTAAAATGCACTTTTCCATTCAGATTATGGAATTTTTTTAGGTGATTCTTCACATATGGCACACAAAAAACAAGCTTCTATCATACAAAAAATGAAGACACTTCGGGGCAGACTTATGCTGATCTCTCTGGCATTCGCCCTTCTGACCTCACTGACAGCCGCCTTATGTGCCTCTATCCTCTCCCAACACTACTTGCGAAACGAACAGCGGCAGACCGCCCAGTCCGGGCTGGATCTGCTCAGCGCCGACATCGAGAACGATCTGTCAATGGTACGAAGCCTTGTCGGATGGATCCAGACCGATACAACGGTCAATTCCTGTCTGCGCCAGTTAAACTACCCAGCCTCCCGCAGCACAAGCACCGTCAGCAATCTCCGCTATCAGTCCTGGGGGCGTCTGAGCAGTGAAGTCAGCAACACAATCCACACCTATACGGTTCAGCGCGTGCTCATCTCCTGCCTTGACGGCTCAGCTTTCATTCAGTACACCCCGCTGCCAGGTCTTTACAACAACACCCTGCAGGATGCCTCTGTCATTCTGCACGAGTCCTACTTCCCGGACTGGAGCAAATCGCAGGATGTCGTCTGGTGCGGACTGCAGGATGATCCGTTCACCGCCTCTTCTGAGAACGCGAACAAGGTATTCGTGCTGATGGTGCCGATCCGGAGCCTGACTTCTTCCACGCTCGTCGGATGGGCTTATATCGCCATCACGCCGGATTTCCTGAGCAGCCGCCTGCAGGCTGCGGCATCCAGTTCCGGGCTTTCCGCCTTCATCACGTTCAATGGCACTGGAGAGACGTTCCAGTACAGAGATCACTCGTACATTCACGCTCTGCTCCCCGAAAAGGCTTCCAGCACAACTCTTTCCAACGGCTGGGTGATCTCCATTCTTCCGTCCGATGCCAATCTGCTGCGCTCGCGGATGAGCTATCTCTGGCTGATCCTTCTGATTTTTCTCGCTGTATTTGTCACCGGCATTCTTTTCATACCGGAGTTGAACCGCCTTATTGGCGTACCTGTGCGAAAGATCCTGGATAAGATCGGGAAAGTAAGTGAAGGGGATTTCTCCCGGGATGAGAGTATCGAGTGGGACAATGAACTTGGCGACATCGGCCGCGGGATCAACACCCTGTCCGAGCGTGTCCAGAAGCTAATGGATAAGAAGGTGCAGGATGAAAAGGCAAAGCAGGAACTGCAGTACCAGATTCTGCAGTCTCAGATCAATCCGCACTTTATGTACAATACACTCAACACGATCAAGTGGATGGCCACCATTCAGGGTGCTGACGGCATTGCAGACGTCAGCACAGCGCTGTCCCGCCTCCTGAAGAATGTGGCACGCGGGGAGAGTACAATCCCGCTGCGGCAGGAACTTTCTCTTGTAGATGATTATTTCAAGATCATGCAGTATCGCTACGGCGGCAATATTGTGCTGAGAAAAGACATCCGGGACGAGAGCCTCCTTGAGTGTCTGGTGCCGCGCTTTCTGTTGCAGCCGATCGTTGAGAACGCCATCTTCCACGGAATCGAGCCAAAGGGAAAAGGTACCATCACGATCGTTATCTCCCGCAGCGGCGCAGATCTCTCCGCGTCAGTGCGGGATGATGGCATCGGTATGGATGAAAAAGAAATTCAGAAGGTACTCACTGGCCAGAAAGATGACCCACATGAGTTTTTCCGCCACATCGGAATCGCCAACGTAAACCAGCGGGTCCGTCTGAATTATGGCAAGCCGTACGGACTGACAATCACAAGCGAACCTGGGAAATTCACCTGCATGCATTTCCTGCTGCCCGTGGTCCCGGCCCGGTAAGGCGAAGGAGTTTTCTTTATGTACAATATTCTGGTTGTTGATGATGAACCGCTTGCGCAGATCGGCATTAAATCAATGCTGCAGCGCTTCTTTGCCTGCGAAGTTCAGGACATAAAAATCGCATCCAATGGCAGAGACGCCCTTGCAATCCTGGATGAACAGCAGACAGACATTGTGATTGCAGATATCAAGATGCCCGTGATGAACGGGCTCGAGCTTCTGGCAGAATCCCGCCGCCGTTTCGGTGATCTGCCCGTCTTCATCATGCTCACGGCGTATGAAGATTTCGACATGGTGCGGCAGGCTCTGAAAGAACAGGCGATCGATTATATCGTGAAAATTGAGCTGAACCGGCAGTCTCTGGAGAGTGCTCTCACAAAAGCCGGCAAAGCTGTCGATCAGATCCGCAAAAACCGGAGGGGCAGTGACATACCTGTCTCTTCCTCCCGGCAGAATTTTCAGCAGAACTTCCTGATGCGTCTATTCACAAGACAGATCCAGGAGCGTGAGGCTGCCGTAAGCCGCGCCAGAAATCTGGGAATCAGTCTGGATTATGACCGGTACATCGTGGCATTCGGAGAGATCCTGCCATCTGTTTCTGCCAGTCCGCAAAAGACAATCTCGCCTGATGAACGCGCAGAATCATCTGCCCCCGCAGATGATTCCCGCAGTGAGATCTCCGATGATTACCTGACTCTGTACACATCCTGCACCAACATGACTCTCGAGATCATCCGCCGCACCGTCTATGCCCAGAGCATCTCTGTTGACATCAGTCATCTTGCTCTTCTGTTCTCCTTCACCTCCGCCAGATCTGTTGCCGACACGCTCTCGGAAATCGAGTCGGCGCTTACCACCGCCCACAATATGATCCACAACTACTTTAATGCTTCCATCAACTTTGGAATCGGGACAGCCGTCAATGACTGCATGAACATACCGGATTCCTATGAAGAAGCCCGCAAAGCCTGCTCCCAGGCGGATGAAGGTCAGCCGGTCCTCCGCTACAGCCGTCTGGCGGAATCCAACCGGAATTCCGGAAAGGATCAGCTGATTAAGGACGTTCAGGATTACATCGACACGCATATCGCCGAAAAGCTCACATTGAGCGATGTCGCCGGTCAGTTTGGCCTCTCTGGTTCCTATTTTTCCGTCCTCTTCAAGCAGCAGACCGGTTTCGGATTCTCTGACTACGTGACGACCAGGCGCATTGAAAAAGCCAGGCAGCTTCTGCTGTCCGGAGATGTGAAAATCTACGAGGCAGCCGAAGCGCTTGGCTTTGAGTCAGCTTTCTACTTTTCAAAAGTTTTCAAGAAAAAGACCGGATATTCGCCAAAAGAATTCATCCAGAGCAAGACGGAACAGTGACTTATCTCTTTATGAGCGGCGTCAGATCTCTCGCCATCATCTCCGCCTTCACGGACAGCTCCGCCGCCTTGAACGCATGGTCCTGTGTCATGGCATGTTCCGTCCGGTTCAGGCAGTCCAGGATCAGCTGCCCGAAGTACGGATAGCCGACCTTGCCATCGACCTCAAAGTGCTGCTCGCCGTCATCATTGACCAGGAAGACGTGATTGCCCGTCTTCTGTGTGGCCACGTTCACATACTTGCGCAGTTCGATGTAACCGTCCGTCCCGATGATGAATGTCCGCCCGTCGCCCCAGGTGCTTAAGCCGTTCGGCGTGAACCAGTCCACCCGGAAGTGCTGCGTCGTCCCGTTGTCGCCGACCAGCACTGCGTCGCCGAAATCCTCAAGGCCGGGATGATCCGGGTGATTGTAATTGCCGACCTCGCTGTACTGCACATTCGCATCCTTCACATGGCAGTAGTACAGGAACTGTTCGATCTGGTGGCTGCCGATGTCGCAGAGGATCCCGCCGTACTTCTCCTTCTCAAAGAACCAGTCCGGCCGGCTCTTAGGATCCCCGACCCGGTGCGGTCCAAAGCCGTCCACGTGGATCGGCCGGCCGATCGCGCCCTGCTCGATCAGATAGCCGGCATAGACCGCCGCCTCGACGTGGATGCGCTCGCTGTAGTACACCATGTACTTGCGGCCGGTCTTCTTCACCATCTCCCTGGCCTGGCAGAGCTGCTCCAGCGTCGTGAGCGGCGCCTTGTCGGTAAAGTAATCCTTGCCCGCTGCCATGGCTCGCAGCCCCAGCGCGCAGCGCTCGCTTGTCACGTGCGCACCGGCCACCAGCTTCACTTCCGGGTCCTCAAAGACCTCTTCCTCGCTTCGGGCCGCTCTGGCTTCCGGGAAGGCTTTCTGAAAAGTTCTCACCTTCTCCGGGTCCGGATCGTAGACCCACTTCACCTGCGCGCCGGCCTCCGTGAGTCCGTTGCACATGCCGTAGATGTGGCCGTGGTCCAGATGCATGGCCGCGATCTTGAATTCTCCCGGCCCCACCACCGGTGCCGGTTTTCCCTTCGGGGCGTAATTCATTCCGTCACTTTTACCGCTCATAGTTTCACTGCGTTCCTTTCCTCTCAGCTCTTGTAATTCCCGACTGTTATATCCGACGGAGCAAAATTTTCCACAAATGCCGTTTTCTTATTAAAATGAATCGCGTTTTTCTGAATCCCGTCCTCTGTGTAATATTCATCTTCTTCCGTAATCGGCAGCGACACCGTTTTTTTCTGAAACCCCGCCTTGTAGATGGCTGTGATCAACTCCACGGTCTTCCGGCCGTCCTCGCCAGTGATCATCGGACGTTTCCCATTTTCCAACGCCGTCAGGACATTGTCGATCTCTCCGGTGTGGCCTTCATACTTCAGATCCGGAAGCCCATTATAGTATTCCGTAATCTTCTTCATGAGTTCCTGATTATGTCCTTCTACCGGAAAGCCATTCGGCTTCGTTACTTCTGCCACACAGGAAAACGGAGCCGCAATCTTTGCGTTTTCGCACTGCAGCGTCAGTCCCTGTTCCTCACCGTGATGGACAACCGAACTTGTGATCTCCGCAACGGATCCGTCTTTGTAACGGCACAGGGCAAATGATACATCCTCGCACTCGGAATTATTATGCATGACGTTAGCCAGCATAGAGCAGACTTCAGTTGGAAGACACCCCTGCAGCCAGTTCAGCATGTCGATATGATGAACGGCGTGATTGAGTGTGGGCCCGCCGCCCTCCTTTTCCCAGGTGCCGCGCCACCAGAGGTCATAATAGCAGAGACCGCGCCACCACAGAGAATCGATATGTGCCACTCTCAGCCTGCCTGCCAGGCCGCTGTCAAGGGTCTGCTTTAATTTGTAGATGCTGTTGCGGAACCGATTCTGGGCAATAACCCCCATCGTGACATGATTGCGCTTTTCAGCCTCAAGCATTTCATCGCACTGCCGCAGACTCGGCGCCATCGGTTTTTCAACAAGCACGTTCTTTCCCGCATTCATCGAATTGATGGCAATCTCTGCATGGGCAGACGGCGGCGTGCAGACATGCACCAGATCAATCTGAATACCGGAAGCAAGCATCTTCTGGTGATCGTCGAAAACAGCAGCATCCTTCAGGCCATACTTTTCTTTAATAGCTTCTGCCTTTTCCGGATAGATGTCGCACAGCGCAACGATCTTTACTCTGTCAGGGAATGTCAGCAATCCCTGGATATGCATATTTGAAATATTTCCTGTTCCGACAATTGCTGCCCGAATCATTCAACCCCTCTATTCTCCTCCTGTTTCAGATAAACGAAGGGCAGACCGCGCAGGAGGAAAGCGGGTCTGTCCCCGGATAAATATAGCTTTTCTTTACTTGACGTTCTTGTAATACTCTTCTCTCTCGGTAATCACCTTATCAATACCGGTATTCTTCAGCGTATCCATATACTCCTGCCATGTCGTATCGAAGTCCGCCTCCGGGCAGGTAACCGTAGAAACTTCATACTGATTCTTGGCAAGATTCAAATCTGTGATAAGTTCCGGAGTTGAAGGTGAGGTATACGTCCCATAGTGAGCCTGCTCTCCCGCTTCAGAGTCCTCATAGCTCTTGATGATCAGATCAGAATATTGAGGCTGCTCGGTTGCAGTTGTTTTGTTGAATTCCTCTTCAGAATTGAAATATCCCTGATTGCCTGTGATGAAAAGGTCGGTACGGATCCAGTCCTTGTCGGTCGCATTGTACTGTGCATCTTTTACGGCAGGCACACCGTCTTTCATCTCATAGTGTTCGCCCTCATTTCCATGGTAAATGACGAAACCACCATCCTTCGAACACATCCAGTCCATATAGGTAACTGCCGCCTCAACCGTCTCTTCACTGGCTGTCTTGGGAACGAAGCAGATCAACCCACCCTTGGAATAGCCGATCGTATGTACCTTTCCGTCGTTCACATTCTTTAGTCCCGGAATCGAAGTGAGCTGTGCCGTCGGAATGTTTTCCTGCAGAGTTTTGAGAAGGGAACCGCGGAGGACATCGATGCCGTAATTCACGTTATCCTCGAAGCACCCGAGCTGGCCGTTTACAATATAGCTCTTGTACTGATCTTCCCCAGTTGATGCGGCGCCAACGCCCTTCATAGTATAATATTCCGAGTGCATCGTCCCGGTATTGTACGCCTTGTTCATCCACCGGAACATTTCTTTCATCCCCGGATCATAATAATCCCAGATAACATCCTCCGTAAAAGCCACCTGACTTTTCAGAGAATCATCCAGCACCTGGCTGAAAGCCATGCGCAAGCTCTGTGTCATACACGGCCACAGTCCGATCGGATTGGACACACCACCCGGATTCTTCTGAACAAACTGCTGCGCTACGCTCAAAAGCTCATCCGGTGTTTCCGGAATGGAAAGTCCAAGATCATCCAGCCAGTCCTTGCGGATGTAGATGTTGTCCTCCGCTGTCGTCGCTCTCTTTGCCACGACACCATATAACCGTTTATCCGCATTTCTGCCGATATTTAACACCTCATCGCCCAGGTAGGCTTTCAGATTCTTTGCCTGATCTTCTCCATCAATAAAATCAGTCAGATCCCATGTTCCACCCTGGTCAAAATAACTCTCGGCATAGGAATATGTGTAGGTAAGCATGATATCCGCCGCTGTCTGGGACGCCATCATAGTCTGCATCTTTGTAACTTCATCCGATCGCGGAACCGGAACAAATTCGAGATTAATTCCTACCTTTGCCATGGCATCCTGGCAGTATTTGGTCCACCGGTTATCCGTAATTGTCGATCCAGACGGGGCATTACTGCGATCAAAAAGTTCAACCTTAAGCGTCACGTTGTTAAACTGCTTGCTGCCATAAGTCGTCTGATACTTTGATGTTCCTCCGGAATTACCCGTTGTACCTGTGCTCGATCCGGACGCCGCTGGCAAATTACCCGTTCCTCCTCCGCAGCCGGCAAGAAGTGTCCCCGCCAGCACAGAGGCCATCGCCAATGATGCTACTCTTCTAATTCTCATATTTCTCCTCCCATAATCATATAGAGTTCACGTTCCTCTTGTTTTGCTTATTTATGTTGCTTTTCTCATTGTGACTCGAAATAATCAACCTTTGACTGAACCCGCCATAACGCCCTTAACGAAGTATCTCTGCAGCCATGGGTACACAAGAAGAATTGGAACGGTTGATACGACAACCGTGGCCATCTTCAAGGACTGTGTCATGACCTGTGTGCCGATACCTTCCGCATTGGCTCCCGCGCTATTCAGTTCGCCGGCAAAGAGCAGATTTCTGAGTCTCAGCTGCAGGGTGAACTTTTCCGGTGTGATGATGTAAATCAGGGCGTTAAAATAATCATTCCAGTAATTGACAGCATAGAAAAGTCCTATTGTCGCAATGATCGGAAGTGACAGAGGAATGATGATTTTTATCAAAATCTGTAGCTCTGATGCGCCATCAATTTTGGCCGCTTCTTCCAAGTCAAAAGGAAGCCCGATGATAAATGTCCGCATGACTATGAAGTTATAAACACTGACTGCCACGGGCAGAAACAGTGAAGCCAGGGAATCATAAAGTCCCACTCCTTTTACAACAAGGAATGTCGGAATCATACCACCGGTAACATACATCGTGAAAAGCATGAAAGTTGACATTATTCTTTTTCCGGGAAGATTCGGTCTGGATAAAACATAGGCTGCTACCGTTGTAAGCGTGAGACTTAACGCGGTTCCAACGAGCGTCACAATAATTGTCGTACGCATCGACATCCATATTGACGCCTTACCCAAAATTTCCTTATAAGCAGAAACTGTAAAATCAATCGGGAAGAATGTGACCTTATTGGAAAGTACTGCATTATATCCACTGAATGAATACGCGATCACATTCAAAAAAGGATAGAGACATACCAGTGCGATTAATGTGATCAACGTGTAATTGATAACAGATCCGAAAGTCACCTTTTTGATCTTATGAAGTTTCTGTTCCTTATGTTCATCCATATGAGCGCCTTTCTCAGATAATCCCATGTTCTCCCATAGCTTTGGCAATCCGGTCTGCCGCCAGCAGAATGATAATATTAATAGCAGACTGGAAAAGACCAATTGCGGTGGATTCAGAATACTGGGCCTGTTGAATACCCAGTTGATAGGTGTAGGTACTGATTACGTTCGAAACATCCTGAACTTTACTGTTCCCGAGAAGAAGCGGGGCATCCAATCCTATGGACATCATGCTGGAAATTGAAAGAATAAGCATCGTCACGATAACTGGTTTGATTGACGGTAGCGTAATGTAAATCAGCCGCTGGAACTTTGTCGCGCCGTCGAGATATGCCGCCTCGTACAGCGTCTCATCAACTCCCGTTAATGCTGCCAGGTAGATAATGGTCCCCCATCCGACTTCCTTCCAGACGTTACAGACGATATAGGTGAATATCCACCATCCATTGTCGGAGAGAAACGGAACACTTCCATGACCCATGGCATTCAAAATGTTGTTAATCGTACCACCCTGCTGGGTAAAAAGATTTGTTGCGATTCCGGCAACAACAACCCACGAAATGAAGTGCGGCAAATACAGAATCGACTGTGTGAGTTTCTTGAATCTGAGATGCAGAACTTCATTCAGCATCAGAGAAATAATGATAGTAATCGGGAAGCTCACCGCCAAGTTCAGAAGATTTAATGTAAGCGTATTCCGGACTGCATTCCAGAAGTTTTTATTGGCGAAGATCTTTTGGAACGTGGCAAATCCACACCACGGACTGGCCCAGATCCCTTTGAAAACATTGTAGTTTTTGAACGCAATGGCAATACCGCCAATCGGCGCATATCGAAAGACAACGAAATACGCCAGTACAGGAATCATCATAATATACAGCCACTTGCATTTCTTGATCTGTCTCCAGGTAGCGTGCCGCAGCACCGCCTTGTTCCTATCACCCGTTTGTTTCATACACGCCTCCTGCCTGCTGCTTTGATTCGTGAGAACAGCCCCCTGTTGACTGCAAAAAGCGCAATTTAATAAAGGTGAGTACCCCCTCCCCGAAAATTATGCACAATTTTACAGTTTTACCAGAGATATTTTATAGGACCAAAGATTCACTCGGTTATTCGTCGTCCGTTCTCTTTTCTTGACGCCGATAACAGATTGTTATTCAAAGATTATTATGCTAATCCCTATATTTTCATTGAAGTAACAACGATTAAAACGCAGTTTCACCTCTAATTAGAAATACCGTTGTCTTCCTTTCGGATTCACGTCCCCCGAAAGCATCTTTATGAACTTGCTGATGTCCTAACTATACGGCATATCCGTCGATATTTCTTCTAACATCTTTTGTATTATTATTGCGTTTCTTGACTTTTCGGGCATTTTGCACAAAAATAGATTGAAAAACATTAAGTTGCTGATAAAGGTGACAGAAAAGACATGAAAAAAAATATTGCCTACGACAGTATACCAGCCCCTGTAACCTGCAAGTGCAAAGCGGAGACTCTCCCTCACTATTTCACCTTTCACTCCCATAACGGATTTGAAATTCTTCCTTTTGTGAGTGGAAATGTCAGCCTGTATTACGAGAAGGACTCCATCTATATGCATCCCGGTGATGTAATAATGGTCCCGCCATATGTCTTCCATCGGGGGTATCAGAACGATGAAACGCCCTATGTACGTGATGTCCTGAATATTCGGGAGGATTATACATTTATCGGGCGTGAAGAAGATTACCGGCGTCTCACACAGCTCTTTTTCAAGGGGGACAATCAGAAAATCAAAGTAATCCGGCCCGATCACGACTCCTTTATCCAGATTCACGATTTGATGAAAAAGATCGAGAAAACGCTCAGCGAACCAATTGATTTTGACAGTCTCTTACTTCGGGATTCCTGCATCGCCCAGGTTCTGATCCTGCTTTACCGGGCGGAAAAAAATCATCCAAACAGCGGAAGAGTATCTGACACCTGGCCGGAAAGCATGCCTGCTTTTATCATAGAAACGTTTCAGTACATCGACAACCATCTTACCGAACCGGTCAGTCTTGATGCTATCTCCGAAGCTGTCCACATCAATAAATATTATTTGTGCCGGACATTCCACGAATTTACCGGCGGATCGATCGGGCAGTATATTATCGAAAAAAGACTATCCTTTGCCCGTCAGAAATTAAAAGCAGGATTCAAACCGTATGACGCCTGTTTTCAATCCGGTTTCAACAACTACGCTAACTTTTCCAGAACCTTTACCAGACATGTAGGTGTCTCGCCAAAAGCTTATCAGATGGCCAGGCGGATGAGTGGTGAAAACATCTGATTCACTCACAGAACACAGCAAACAGCGGCACGGGCTGGATTCCGTCACTCATCCCCCGTACTCCCGCACCAGCTCTTCCACGCTCTTCACCGTCCGCAGCCGCTCGCGGTCGATCCGGGTCGGATAGATCTCGACGCCGTAATCCTCCAGTCTCGTGAAGAGTTCCATGAAGGCCAGCGAGTCCAGGATCCCGCTGTCCAGCAGCTCCGTGTCATCCCGGTACACCCGCCTGTCCTCTGTCACCTCGTACAGAAGATCCTTTACGTTCAGCGCGTCACGCTCCATATCGCTCCAATGCCTTTCTGTCTGTCTTCCCATTTGCCGTGACTGGCATGCGTTCCAGCATGACCAGTGTCGCCGGCACCATGTACGCGGGTACAAGTTCCGCAAGTTTCTGCCTCAGGTACTCTTCGGTGACTCCCGGATCCGCCACGGCAAATGCCCGCAGAGCCTTCACCGCGCCACCCGCTTTGCGCAGCGCGATGACGGCGCAGTCCCGGACGCCCTTCACGCGGGCGAGGTTGCTCTCGATGTCGTGCAGCTCAATCCGGTAGCCCTTGTACTTGATCTGGCTGTCCCGCCTTCCTTCGCAGAAAAGCATGCCGTCCCGGATATATCCCAGGTCGCCGGTCCGGTAGGCGTTTTCGCCGCCATCCCGGTAGAAGCCGCCGGTGATGCCTCCCAGATATCCGTCCGAGACACTTGCTCCCCTCAGGACGATTTCACCATCTTCAACCGCAATCGCTGTGGCAGCCGTGCTGAGCCTTCCGACTGGCAGAAGGCCGCCCGCAGCCGCCGCGCTCTCTGCCATCTGCTGCGTGATCACGGCCGCGCAGACCGCCGAGGCCGCCTCGGTCGGGCCGTACGCATTGAAGAGCGTCAGATCGGGAAAAGCCTTCAGAAGCCGCACCGCCACGGTCGCATCCAGCCGCTCGCCGCAGCAGTAGCTGCAGGCAAGCCGGGGATAGTTCTCCCGGCAGAAGTCCGGGTTCACGAGATTAAGCTTCATGAAAGCCGGCGTCGTAACCGTCATGTCAATGCTTTTAAGAACTTCCGCAAGCCGCCCGTAATCCTTCATGACGTTCCCGTCGAACGCCACGACCGTGTGCCCCAGAGACAGTGCGTAGAAAAAATCCGCCACACTCAGGTCAAAGCTGAAGCTTGCCTGCTGAAGCACCCGCTGATGCGCGCGCCCGGGCAGAGGCGCCAGCCCCGTGATCCAGCGGACGAAATTCGCCAGGTTCCGGTACGAGACCGGGACGCCTTTCGGCTCGCCGGTGCTCCCGGACGTAAAGATGATGTAGGCCGTCTCATTGGTCCTGCCAGGAAGTTCTTTGCCATACTCCCCTGCTCCGGCTGCACGGCTCGTATCCGCCGCATCCCTGAGTCCGGGCGCTGAAGACTGCAGCTGCCGGAGCGTCACGCTCCTGAGCCCGGGAAGCTCCGGTGCCTCACCCGGACACAGAAGCAGCGACGCGCCACAGATCCCGGCTGCTTTTTGCAGGCGCGAGGCCGGTGTAAAGCTGTCAACCGGGACATATGCCCGGCCGGCAGCCATGCAGGCAAGGATTCCCACCGCCATCTCACACTCCATGTGTCCGTACAGAATCACAGGGCTGTCTCCCATGGCTTTCAGCAGTCTGCCATAGTCCTGCGCCTGCGCCAGGAGTTCCCGGTATGAGAGCCGGCTTTGCCCGTTCTCGAAAGCTGTCCGGTCCGGAAAGAAACGCGCCGCTTCCCGGATCCGCTCAAGGATCTCTTCCCGCTCAGTCATCTCGGATCTGCTCCTTTGGAATGAGGGAATAATCGTAGAGGACCTCCGAGTGATTGTCGAGAATCTGCTCTCTACGAAGTTCCCGGCCGCTCTCCCGGTCGATGACGATCCGGTACACCTGGGAGATGCGGAAGTACTTGTCCCCTTCTTTGCGAAAATGGCTGTTCTCCTCGACAAGCCGGTAGCGGCAGGGAAATGCCCGCTCGCTCCGCAGTTCCCCGTTTAACGCCCCGTCTGCAACCCAGACCAGGAGCTGTACGCTCTGATCCGTGTTGTTCTTGAACCGGTAGTCGATGTAGTTGTAGAACACGGATGTCCCCGTCCCGAACGGGACGCGCCGGCGGTCGTCCGGAAAGATCGCGTCGGTGTGATGGTGAAGCTCCGTGACGGTGAGCGGGCTGTTTAAAACGAGCCAGTGGACCATATTCGCCATCTGACAGAGTCCGCCGCCGTATCCTTTCAGCAGCCGCCCGCTGCTGATGACCAGGCCTTCCTTGTAGCCCTGTTTCTTCCCCGCCGGGCCCACCGTGCGCCAGAAGGAAAATGTCTCGCCAGGGCGGATGACAATCCCGTTGATCCTCTCGCAGGCGAACCGGATATTCGTCACCTTGTTCTCCTGCAGCTGCATATCCACCCCGGCCAGTTTCCGGAGCAGTATGGAACTGTGGCTCTTCACCATATTGGGAAGTTCTTCTGCCTCGTGCACTGCTGCTATCTTCTCGCGGCGGAAACCGTCCCGCAGATACCGCAGGATGATTTCCTTCCGCACGGAAATCCGGTATGTCGTCGGACTGATCTCGCAAAACAGTTTTCGCCCCACAAGTATCCACCCCCTTCTTCCATAATTATAGCAAACTGCCGGACAATTTCCTCTGTCACGATTTCCTCGGCATGTCAATCATGCATAAGGCCCGGGCTTTCATCGCCCGGGCCTCCTCTTTTTTATACATCTCCCATCAGAATGTGATTTCCTTCGGTTCTGCCGTAAAGCTGCAGATCGCCGCCTCGGCGTTCTTAAGATAGAACACCGCTGTGTTGCCGTCGCCGGCTGCGTACATCTTTTTAAGCTCCGGCATCGTGTCAAGCATCGCCTGCTGGGCCTCAATCGCCGGGTCATAGACTGCCTCAGCCTTCAGGCGGAGCCACTCGCCTTTTTTGTTCATCGCGCTGATCTCGATCTTCGGGTTTCTGAGCAGCTGTTTCGCGACGTCTTTGCGCAAGCCCGTCTGGAAGTACAGCTTTCCGTTCCAGATCATCTGGGATCCGAACGGGCGTACATGCGGCTGTCCGTCCTCGTCCGTCGCCAGGTACCACACGCCTGCATCCTGCAGGAACTTAAGAATCTCTTCCATATCGAAAACCTCCTGTCCGTTATATTGTTCTGTTTGTAATACATTGGATTATATCACAGAGCGCCACGCTTCAGATGTCATAAAAAAAGGTCCGGATTCCTCTTGAAAATTCGACCGTCATACGGTAAACAGGATAGTAGAAAAATACGTTCGAAAGGGTATCTTGTGACATGAAGATTCAGACATCAGAATGGAGTGAGCGGATTTCTCACTGGATCCGGACGCTGAAGGACGACTTTTACGCGCCGCTTGGCGAACTGCATTTCAAGGCATGCTTTACGGAGCGCCAGATCCCGGAGGAAGAAGCCGTGAAGATGGCAGACAAGCCAGTGGATCCAGGATTTGTCTGGGGTCGCGAGTATGAGTACGGCTGGTTTGTGGCTTCCTTTACTCTGCCGGAGCGCGCCCGGGGCAAGCGGATCGTGCTGAACCTTGACCCCGGCGGCGAGTCGACGCTTTTCCTGAACGGTCAGCCGTTCGGAACGTACCGGGCGCCCGGGATGGACGAGCCGCATCACTACTTTGTCGACAACACGATTGCTGAGGCGGCAAGAGGCGGCGAGGTGTTTGATTTCGCCATGGAGACGTATGCGGGGCACTTCGTGCCGGAGGCTCCGACTGGCGGCTGCGCCACAGGGCCCGTTCTGCCAGGCAGCTATCAGGACACAGCCGTGGAAGGGGCCAGACGGCGGCTGGGGCACTGCACGTACGGGGTCTTCAACGAGGACGCCTATCAGCTGTACATGGACGTTGTGACCCTTCAGAGCCTGCTCACGGTGCTTGACCCGGACAGCCTGCGGGCGGCCCACGTCGCGGACGCTCTCGAGCGCTTCACGCTGGCGGTGGATTTCGAACAGCCGGCGGCGGAGCGGATCCGCGGCTACCGGAAAGCGCGGGAGATTCTGCGGCCATGCCTCACCTCGGAGTGCGGCTCAACGGCGGCGAAATTCTACGCTGTCGGCAACGCGCATCTGGACCTGGCCTGGCTCTGGCCGCTTGAAGAGACGCACCGCAAGACGGCCCGAACATTCGCCGCGCAGCTGCGGCTGCTCTCCGAGTACCCGGACTACTGCTTCCTGCAGAGTCAGCCGGCGGAGTACGAGATGTGCCGGAAGTACTACCCGGATCTGTTCGCAAAGATCCAGCAGGCGGTAAAGGACGGCCGATGGATCGCGGACGGCGCCATGTGGGTCGAGCCCGACACGAACGTGCCCTCGGGCGAGTCCCTGATCCGCCAGCTCCTCTATGGGAAATGTTACTACCGCCGGATGTTTGACGTAGATTCCGTACTTCTGTGGCTGCCGGACACGTTCGGATATTCCGGCCAGCTCCCGCAGATCCTGAAAGGATGCGGGGTGAACTATCTTGTGACGCAGAAGATTTTCTGGAGCTACAACGACGGGGAGCAGTTCCCGTACCACTATTTCTACTGGCAGGGCATCGACGGCTCGAAGATCACGTCATTTCTGCCGACCAGCTACACCTACCGCACCGATCCGGCTTCCGTGGCGCAGGCCTGGAAGAGCCGCCGGCAGAAGCGGGATCTGGAAGCATTTCTCTACCCGTACGGGTACGGGGACGGCGGCGGCGGCCCGGCCAGAGAATTCATCGAGTACAACCGCCGCGAGGCGCACCTGGAGGGTGCTTCGCAGGTCCGGATGGCCGGCCCCATGGAGTTCTTCAAGGACGGCGAGGCGCAGGGCGGCCCGAAGCACACCTGGACGGGCGAGCTGTATTTCAGCGCGCACCGCGGCACGTACACCTCGCAGGCGGACGTCAAGAAGCTCAACCGCCGCTGCGAGCTGGCTCTGCGGGAGGCCGAGATCTGGAGCGCCTTCGCGTCCGGAAAAGGCCTTCCGTGGCCGAAGGAGACGCTTGACGAGCTCTGGAAGAAGCTGCTGACGCTACAGTTTCACGATATTCTCCCCGGCTCCTGCATCGGAAAGGTCTACGAGGAGGTTATCCCGGTATTTCAGGAAGTGCTGGACGGCGCCGGCCGTCTGACTCGCCGTGCGCTCGCCTCTCTTGCCGGGATGAAAGATGGCGGTGCGGAGACGTCAGCTCCGACTTCCCGCGAGGCCACTCAGAATCTGCTTGTCTTCAATTCGCTGGGCTTCCCCCGCACGGCTGTCGTGCCGCTTTCGGGTGAATCGAAGGCCCCGGGCGCGCTCGCATATGCCAGTCTCCCGGCGTTTGGAAGCGCCGCGGCAGCGCAGGAACTTCCGGACGGCGTCCCTGGCGTGCGGCTCTCTGCGGACGGGGAAGGCTGCCTGGTTCTTGAGAACGGATACCTGCGCGCCAGGATCGACGAGCGCGGCGAGATCCGCTCGCTTGTCTGCCTTTCAAGCGGCCGGGAATTTGCCGCCGGGCCCATGAATCATCTGCGCATGTTCCGGGATGTCCCGCGCAAATTCGACGCCTGGGACATCGATTCCAACTACGCGCAGCAGGAAGTGGACGGGGCAAAGGACATATCCGTTGGCGTACTCACCGAGGATCCGCTGCGCTGCTCGCTTCTTGTAAAAGGCATCATCGGACGCTCGCCGTACCGGCAGGAGATCCGCCTTGACGCAGGTTCGCGGCGCCTGGAGATTCACATGCACATCGACTGGAAAGAGACGCACCGGCTTCTCAAGGCAGCCTTCCCGATAAATGTACTCGCGGAGGAAGGCATCAACGAAATCCAGTACGGATTCATCCGCCGTCCGACGCACCGCTCCCGGGTCTGCGACCAGGACCGCTTTGAGGTCTGCAACCACCGCTACAGCGCGCTTGCCGACGG
>DGVL01000066.1:0-9325 GCA_002394965.1 Lachnospira sp. UBA4285 | reverse complement strand
CTGAAAGCCGCCAAGAGCCCGGATTTTAACGCCGATGTGCACGAGCACGACTTCACATATGCGATCTATCCGTGGGAAGGTACTTTTGAAGAGAGCGATGTGGTGCGTCAGGGATATGATCTGAACGTGCCGCCGCAGGTTGTACAGGCCGCCGCAGATGCCGGCTCCGGGAACTTCTCCGCCGGATTCTCCTGTGACAAGGACAACTGCATTGCAGATACAATCAAGCTTGCCGAGGATGGCAGCGGCGACATGATCCTGCGCCTGTACGAGAGCAAGAAGGCGGCCGTCAGGGCCCGCATCACAATGGACGCCTTTGCGGCCGCCAGAGTCTTTGCGTGCAATATGCTGGAAGAGCCCACGCGCGAGGTGCCGGTAAAGGACGGCGCCGTGGAGCTCGATTTCCGGGCGTTTGAGATCAAGACTTTGCGGGTGAAGCAGGAAAAGAAGATCTGAGAGCGCTTCTGAGGGCGGCCGGAGAATACGGGAATGTCATCGATCAGCAGGCTTTTGTTAGAATTCCGATGACCGCACGCACGCATCAGGAAGAGTGTGGCCGGCTGCAATCTGCATTTGTCATAATGTCATTCTGAAGTGTTTTCATCCGGTACGGTGTAAAATTTCTGATTCCGGCTTCCGGGTTTCTCCGGGAGTGTAAGGGCAAGTCTGCCGCTCTCAAGGAGCGGCTTTATATATTCACTCACCACATACGAAGTAGTCCGCAAGTGCAGGAAATCTGCAATTTCCTGACGGCTTCTGGGGACCTGGCAGTACGCAAGAAGCCCCGCCTCTCTGTCTCGCGCGCTGTTTCCCCCGCCGTCCTGATCCGGCGACTTACGCAGTTGTCCGTGTACTGTATTGTTTTTTGTATTGCGGAATATCACGACAAACTCATTCCGCCGGTTCTCAAATATCGGTTCCGGCAGGTTGAATTCTGCCATGGCACGGCGCATTGTCGGTATCCCGGAATACCGGTTCTCTGCACCGGTAAGCATTTCTGCCATAACAGCCAGTGCCGGATTGCGAAGATCCGGCCTGGCATAGCCCAACTGTTCGACGCTCATTCTGCCATACAGACATCCAGGACTGTGAATCTCCATGCGGTCGCTGAACATATCAATCTGTACAGGCGTACCCTCCGTATAGATGCTGTAATCTCTGTGAATCAGCGCATTTAAAACCGCTTCCCGGATCGCGTCAACCGGATACTCCGTCCGATCCGTCCGCTGCCCGGTTTTCGGATCGATGATTGTCCTGTTCTTCATATTGCGGATGCAGAATTTCAAAGCTTCCTCAGACATCTGAAGAATTGTCCCTTCAATCCGGCTGTTATCCAAAAACCGGACGCCGCTGCCACTGACATCACCGATTTCTGTTCCCGGAACCGATACGGCTGTGATACAAAGCTGTGGGAAATATCCCTGCGGATACACTCCGAAATTCATAACGGCCGCAAGCGTCGGAGCACCTGAATTTGTGATGTTGAGCATTTCATACTGCAGTTCTTCAGGCAATTTCGAAAATCCCGGACGATTGTTCCGCTGAATTTCAACATATGTATTGAGTTCCTGCGTGTCCAGCGTGCCGACAGATGCCCGGTTTACCGGCCGCTCATCATCATGCAGATGCTTCCGGTACGCCTCGAAACTGTACAGCTCATAATCCGTCATGGGGAGATCTGCGTCTCCCACCCGGATATACGAACCCTTAACTCTTCCGGTCCCTTTGTAAAAGCAGGGCCTCTCCGCCAACTCAATTCCGGGTATTTCAGCAGAGCAGACCGGAAGTCCGTTTATTTCAGCCAGCGTAAACAATGCTCTCACGGGCGGCTCCATCTGATTGCACTGTTCCGTCACCTTTTTCTGAAGATCCTGCGGATCATATACTCCAACTACTTTGAAATCAGACTTTTCATCGATTCCAAATACGATCACGCCTCCCTGATCCTGGTTGGAAAATGAAGACAATGTATCATACAGCCGTGTCGGCACACCCTTTTGCGCTGCCGTGACCTCGACAGTCTGCTCTTCTGATTTCTGCCGGCAGATTTTTCTGACCAGATTGATCAATTCACTGACAAGCATACTTCAACTCCTGTTTTCACTAAATGTCCGTTCCTATGAAAGCAGGCCACCAGATTTTGTAAATTCTCTCAAGGATAATTTAATAAATCGGGTCGATTTATTAAATTTCATCGAATCTCGCAATTAAAATTTGCTGTTTTGAGCCATTTATTCAACGGATCAGCCGGATATTTAACAAATCTTTTGATAAATCAACTCCTGATTTTCAATCATTTACTTTTCCGGCTGCTTTTCTCAAATCTGTCTCTCTGAAGTTTCTCTTTATTCAGCAGAACCTCCTTATCACCGGCCAGATCTGGGATTTCCGGGTTCAGGTCCTGCAAAAAGAATTCCGAATCGTTCAGCATTGCTTCTCTCCTTTTTCCGTACCTTTACCGGATCACAAAAACCGAATCCGCCGTCTGCGCCTCAATGTTCACGCGGTACACGGCGCCGCCCCACACGCGCAGCAGCCTCTTGTCTTTCAGCGGAATCTTCTCAATCTGAACGCTGCCATCTCCCCGCCAGCTGATCGTCCCCAGGTCCCCGATCTTCACCGAGTGGCCGTCCGAAGAAACCCGCGGCTCAAACCAGGTCATGAAGTGATGCGTCACCCGGTGAGACCGACCACTGAAGTCGTGCAGCGTGATCTTCTCCGCCGCCCTGTCAAGCCGCACTTCCCGGAAGAAATCATCGTCAAGCCCCGGATATGCCTCCCGCAGATTCATAGCTATCTGGCCGGACGCCTCGTCTGTCCGCACGTCCGTGGCCCTCGCCTCCGGGCCGGGGAATTGTTCCTTCCCGTCTATGTCCGGCAGGTTGTGATACGACGAGCGCATCGTCCAGATCTCGTAGCGCTGCGGCGAAAACGTCTTTTTCGTGTAATCGCCGACCCCCGCGTCGATGAGCAGCGGCTGCCCGTTCTTGTATACGATGATACTCCCCACGTCGTTGTGATTGTGGCTGTCGTCATTCCACCCGGCCTTCGCGGCCAGAAGCAGGTGCGCCGACCGGCTGATGCAAAGCCCCGCATCGCGAAAGATGAAGTCGCCCGCCGCCGTCTCCTGGCCGCCTGTGGCTTCCCGGTCCGCCTCGTCAAAGGCAAAAAGCATCTGCAGGCGGAGGTAGAGATTGCGCTCGGCGCTCCCGTACAGATCATCCTCGTCCACACCGGCCGGCTTCTCCTTGCCAGCCGTCTGCCTTGCGTTTCCTTCCGCTGCCCGACTGCCTTCTTTCTCCTCTGCCCGGCGCATCAGCGAAAACCGGCTCAGTCCGTAGCTTCTGAGTTGTGGCAGATCAAACGCCTTCCCCGTCACATATTCCCGCAGCCCGTTGCTCCCGAGCCTTGCCGCGCAGTCCGAGTAGTTGATGTACCAGCCGTTTCCCGCATATACCCGGCAGATGTACAGGAGCACATTTTTCACGAGCTCTGACCGTGAAGGTCCCAGGAATGCGCCGTCTGTCACGGAATTCAGAATTCCAAGATCAGCCGCCAGGTCAAGACCGGCATGGGAATAATAGGCCGGCCCTTCGCTGCAGTACCCGTCGTCCCGGTAGTCCGAAAGGAAGCGGTCAAGCGACTCCGCCGCCTGACGGCACACTCTCCGCTTCGTGTCCTGGTTCTCTCCCATTGTCAGGCAGGTGAGCAGCACGTTCATGGTGCACCAGGTCGTCCAGTTGTTCAGACTGCGAGATCCGTCGCCCATCCACCAGAAAAAGTCGGTCAGGTACGGACGGATGATCCGGCCTTCTAGCGCCTCGCGGATGCGCATGGGCACCAGCGGATCGACCTTCGCCAGCTCATCCTTCAGAAGATAGTATGTGACACCCAGAATCCCACCGGTCTCGCAGGCAAAAAGGTCCAGTATGGGACGATCCGGGTTTGGAAGCGCAGTGGCCCCCTCTGTCTTTGCCTCATCCGTCTGCCGCCTTGAATACGAATTGTGCGCTGGCAGCCACCAGCCCGTCTCCTCGCAGATAGAATAGATTCCGTCCGTTATCCTGTCGAGGAACCGTCCCTTTCCTTCCACGCACTCCGCCAGCACGAGACTGTCCAGCGCCATGCGCTTTGTGAAATACACGTCCTCGAAGTTCACCCGGTTCCCGGTCCGCTGATACTCCATGTACAGAGACGGTGCGATGCACGGGAACGTGTAATTTTGCAGATAATATTCCCCGTCGCGGACGAGCTTGTCCGACAGCTCGCGGCTCAGCTTCCCGAAATCCGGCTTCATGCCGCCTTCTTCTGCAAGCGGCCGGAAATCGGCAATCAGCTGCTGGTAATTTAACATACAGTCGCTTAAAATCGTTTTCATGTGTTAATCCCTCTGCACAACTTCACCTTCACCCCAGCAATTCCATCAGTTCTTCATTGCTCAGATCCGCGATCGAACTGCCGCCGCTCTGTTTCCCGAGCATATCCTTCATGCGGACAACTTCCGCGTCGTACAACTTCTGCTGCATAACGGAAATTTCACGAGTTGAAATATACCGTCTCCGCATTCCCGCATAGAATCGCTTCTCTCTCTTCCTCCGAGAACTCTTCCGATTCCCGGATAAAATCAATCAGGTGCTCATAGCTGTCGGTATTGAGCGTAGACGGAAAGTCCGACCCGAACAGGATGCGGTCCGCCCCGACGATATCAGCCGCCCGGCGGACAAGCGCCGCCGCTGCCGGATACGGATACCGGTCTGGAGCCATGTTGTGCGGCAGCGCCGCGAGGTCAAACCATACATTCGGCAAAGTCAGGTGCCGCAATTTTTCAAGCGCCGTGTTCGCCGTCGCTTTTGACGGCGCCAGCAGATGACAGATGACGAACTTCATCTCTGGATGCGCCAGACACACGCGCCGCACAGCCTCCGGCTGCCAGCTCTCCGCTCCGCACTTGCCGATGTCAAGGACACAGACCGCGCCGTGCTCATCACAGTAGTCAAACTCCTCCCGCATAGCCTCGCCGTCAATGGCAAATGTCGGATGATTGCACATCAATCCGGATCCGGTACTCAGCTCGAACTTAACAATCCCGGCTCCGCGTTGTTCTATCAGATAGTCCCGGATCCTGATCTTGTCGCGCGACCAAGGGTCATAGGACACCGCCGCGCGAAACCTCTCCGGATACTTCTCCTGCGCGTCCAGCGAGTACAGATTCTGGAAGCCCATGTAATGTCCCTGCAGCAGCACGGCCTTGCTCACGCCGCAGCGGTCCATGGCTGCAAGCGCATCTTCCGGCGTAACCTTGCCGTCAGCGAACTGCTCCGGCAGCAGCCTGAAAATCCGCCCGTCCGCGTACTGCGCCATCCCGTCGCCCTTCCAGCGCAGCTCACCCTCCGCGCCGATCCCCGCCACATACTGAACAAGATGCATGTGCGCATCGATCACATCTGTTTTTTTGTTCATGACTAACGACCTTTCTGCTTTCGTTCGTTTCCTGCGTCCAGTAGGCATCGGAAGAGCAGGTTGCGATTCTTCATGTGAAAGAATCCGTCCTTGTGATATTTCCCTCGAGATCAGTCTGTATCCGCAGGTCTATACAAATATAGTATAAATATTAATAGGCAGTACAACAAGACGGAAACCAGCCGATTGCCGGGTCGTCACAACCATTGAAGCAGGCCTTCTGGTCGGTAACATCGTTAATGGTCTCACGATCATCCTTGGCCTGCTTATCCGATCTTTACGGCCACAGGGCTGCCACTATCAGTGCCGGCAGAAGATTAGCCACCCGGACTTTTCGCCCGAACAACAAGTTTAATCCGACGCAGAAAATTAAAATCGAACCGATATAGGAAAGACCGGCCATCGCATGATCGGAGATCAGAGAACGTACCGCTGCCGCCATCAGTGTACAAGATCCCTGCAGAACTCCCACCGGTATAGCTGAAAATGTACAACCTTTCCCCTTAGAAGCTGCCATCACCATTACGATTACCATATCAAGAATCGCTTTGGCAAAAAGAATGGAATGATCCGCATATATTCCATCTTGTATGGATCCGACTATTGCCATGGCTCCGATGCACACAGTCAGAGACGTATCGACGAATGCGTTCACAAATTCAGGATCCCTGGTACTTCCTGTTTTCTTCTTCAGCCATTCACCAAATTGCTCCATCCGCCGGTCGATATTAATGATTTCTCCCAGCACTCCGCCAATTGCCAGAGAAAAGATCATCATCATGGTTCCCGAAGTCTGAAGTGTCCCGTTTTCAAATACCAGCATACGCTGCAGAGTTCCACCGATTCCGATAAACAAAACCGTGACAGCAGCACCGGCATTCAGAGTCTGACGAATCCTCTCCGGGATATGCCCACCAAACAGAGTCCCTATTATTCCACCGGCTAATATCGCCAGCACATTTACAATCGTCCCAAGCCCAGGTATAGCGTGCATATACGTTCCCCTTTTTATCTGTAATAAAACAGAAACCAGTATGATGCAAAGCTTCTCACTTTCCTCTCATCCCTGTCCCGCACCGAACGCATCCAGATCCAAAGTTGCGCAGGCAAGCAGTTTCGCCCGTTCAAACAGGGAATCCACAACCGCATACTCCCGGCAGGTGTGATTGAATTCTCCGCGGACGCCCACGGCGCAGACCGTCGGAACGCCGGCCGCCTGAAAATATGTTGCATCCGATGTCCCGCCCAGGCGGCAGCGCCCCATCGCGCCAAATCCGAGCTTTTCGGATTCTTCGGAGAGAAAGTCGGCCAGAGCATCTGTATCCGGTGTTTCCGTAAAGGGACCCATATATTCCTCGAAACGAAAATCCGTGTGTGTCCCCTGGACAGATGGCTTTTCTGCAATTTTCCGCAGGCCCTCCATGATCCGGAGCTTCTCGTCAGGGCTGGTATACCGGGTGTCGATGATAATGCGGCACTCTCCGGGAATCCCATTCGGAACCTGCCCGCCCTGAATGATCGTCGGGCTCACCGTCGTACCCGCGTCCAGCCGGGTCAGCGCGGCCGCTTCGATCACCTTGTGCGCGGCCTCAACCACGGCATTGCGGCCGCGAAGATAGTCATTGCCAGCATGTGCCGCCACGCCATGAACAATCATGATGCCGTCGCCGCCGCCGCGTCTGGCGACGCAGATCTCCCTGCTCATCCGGCCGGTCTCCATGTTGAAGCACACGAGCGCCCCGGATGCAAGTCTGGTGAGCAGTTCCGCGGTTGTGGAATCGGCATGTCCCTTCTCCTCATCACCTGCCAGCAGAATACGGACCGGCCGTTCTTTCCAGCCAGCCGCCTGCAGTGCTTTGATGACCCAGATTGCGATCACAATGCCGCCCTTCATATCAAGCACGCCAAGTCCGTGTGCTCTTCCGCTCTCGATCCTGAAATGTGCTGTGCCGTCGCCGTCCCGCACATCCGGGGCATCTTCACCGCGATCCCTGCCCGGGACATCCTGGCCTCCACCGCTTCCCGGCATGTTCCCGGGCGCCGGGCAGGGCTCGACCGTGTCGTAGTGCCCGCCGAACAGGACCGGCTTTCCCGTCCTCTCCCTGCCCCACACCGCTTCGAGAAGACAGCTGTTAACCGGTCCCACATCATGCTCCGTCACGTCAAGCCCCATATCCCGGAAGATCCCGGCCAGCCGGCGTTCCACCTGCATAGCCGCCTTCCGGTTCCGGCTGCTGCCGGGCGTCTCAACAAGCTCCTTCCACATCGCGATCATGTCATCCTGATGCGCGTCAATGTACTGCATGATTTCTGTATATGGTCTCACAGCCGTCATCTGCCTCTCCTTCCCGCTCCGTCTTCAGTGCATATCCGCCTGAAATCAGCTGGAGTCGCCCGGGGATTATCTCCCGGCCACAAGCTTTGCCGCATTCCTGGCCGCTTCTTCGCCGGCCTCATTGTATGCCTGCTGGTAGTAGTGGAACGAGTCCTTCATCAGCCCGCGCGAGCGCATGTCGGCCAGACAGGTGCTGACCATCGCGACGTCTGGCGTGTCCGATGCAATTTTATCCTGCAGCGCGATCATCCGGTCATAGCGGTCATATGCTCCCGGAATATTACATCTTCCGATGCGCACCATGAACAGCCGCTCGATACCGTGCGCAAAAAGAGCAGAGAGGAGCTTCCGGAATTCCTCCTGATACCGGTCATCGTCTGTGCCAAGGTCGCCATCTGTCTCTCCCTGGCACCAGAGCACGAAGCGGTGGCGGATCATCAGGCTGTGCGCTTTGCAGTATGCCTCACAGGCGGCAAGACGCTCCATCGCATCGGCCAGGTACCCCTCCGGCGCACCCGGAATCCACTGCGCGATGCTGCTGCCGCCCTTTGACGCGGACACACCCAGCACCGGAACGCCCGTCTCCTGATAATACACTTTGACAAATGCACTCACCATCGAGCCAGTCTTCATGGCACCGTCATGGATCCCCGGCGTCCGGTTTTCATTCACGCCGAATGGCTCGCGGACCGGATGCAGCCCTGCAGGGTCCGTGACCGCCCGGTACTCGGCCCCCGCTTCCCGGTCCGGAACAGGGGCTTCCTGCGGCCATCTCTCACTTGTTATTCCGCGGCCGGCCATATTGGACTGGCCCATGAAAAGGAAAAGATCAAAAGTCCCTGCTGTGCAAGCCTGCTGTGTTCCCTCCATCTGCTCTGCCTCCACAGAATGCGTATTTCCTGCATTATACGCCCCCGGCAGAAGGAATGAAAAGCGGCGGGCGCCCCGGAGTCGGACAGCCCTTCTCCTGCAGCAAGACAAAAAAATGCTCCTGACCACGCAGGAGCACTTTAGAAGGGGGAAAGTATGAAATGTATGATTCAAAAGAACGAATGCGTCAGGGGGATGGCGCTTTGTATGTTTCGTTCTTATGCTCTGTATAGTACGCGGGATCTGTGAAGCAAGTTTGTTGGAAGCCTTCAACTTTCGTGAATTCTGAGAACAGTTTCTGTCGCAAGTCTAAAGAATCACTAAATCCGCTATCAGGCACCTGCCAGGCATCAATCGGACGTGGATCCGCTTCGTTTTGCCTTGGCGTCCCGGGCTGCATTTGCTTTTTGGTGTGGTTCTGCCTTAAGATACGGATACACACACGGCAAGTCCCTTCCCGGCCTCGCCGGCCGTGAATTTTGCATATCATCCAGGAGTTTTTCCGTCAACTACCCACGACCTAAAGGTCATGGGCTTGTAACTGCCCAGTCGTACTAACGACTTGCGTCTCCGACCTTTAACCTCAATAGATATTACTATCTAAAGTGGCGTTACATCATGGGGTGGCTGACAGCACCCTTTGTAACAAAGTTTACTTTG
>DGVL01000024.1 GCA_002394965.1 Lachnospira sp. UBA4285 | reverse complement strand
GCCATGTGGACCGCTCCATCGAGAATCCGTCCATCTTCCTGGAGACCAATATCATCGGAACCTCCGTCCTGATGGACGCCTGCCGGAAATACGGCATCGAGCGCTATCACCAGGTCTCGACGGATGAGGTATACGGAGACCTGCCGCTGGACCGGCCGGACCTGTTCTTCACCGAGGAGACGCCGATTCACACCTCCTCCCCCTACAGCAGCAGCAAAGCCTCGGCGGATCTGCTGGTGCTGGCCTACCACCGGACCTACGGCCTGCCGGTCAGCATCTCCCGCTGCTCCAACAACTATGGTCCCTACCACTTCCCGGAAAAGCTTATCCCGCTCATGATCATCAACGCCATGCATGACCGGCCGCTTCCGGTATACGGAGAGGGACTGAACGTCCGCGACTGGCTCTATGTCGAGGACCACTGCAAGGCCATCGACCTGGTCATCCATGACGGACGGGTCGGCGAGGTCTACAACATCGGCGGGCACAACGAGATGCAGAACATCGAGATCGTTCGCCTGATCTGTGACCGGCTGCACAAACCCGAGAGCCTTATCACCCATGTGACGGACCGGAAGGGACACGACCTGCGCTATGCCATCGACCCGACCAAGATCCATAACGAGCTGGGCTGGCTCCCGGAGACGAAGTTTGCCGACGGAATCGAGAAAACCATCGACTGGTACTTGAAGCACGAGGACTGGTGGCAGCCGATTGTCACCGGCGAATACCAGAGCTACTACGAGAGAATGTACGGCAACCGATAAGGCAGGCACGGAGATTCCGGACCCGATCCGAGACAGAAGTAAAAAGGCAAGAGAAACAGCGAGAGCGCATCCGCAAGAAATGGATGCGCTCTCGCTGTTTCAGAAGAAACGACAATCAGTCGGTAAAGATCTGGGAGATGAAGAGGGTGCCGTTGGATTCGTAGACCCCAATCGCGGTCTGGGAGAAGTCGGCCAGCACGATATTGGCTTTGTGAGTCGGCGAGGCCAGCCAGGTTTCGACAATGATGTCCACCGAGGCGAGTTCCTTGGTGACCTGGATCAGATTTTCGCCGGCTACCGTGTAATCCACCGTAACGGCGGTGACAGCGGCGCTGCCGTCGGGACGGGTATGGCCGAAGGAAGCGGCGCTCTCCTTCGCGCGGAGATCGGCTGTACCCTGAAGCTTGTCGTCATAGCCGAGAACGCCGAGCCCGTTGGCACTGCGGTAATCGTTAATGCGCTGATAGATCTGGCCGGCGAGACCGGCGGGAATTGCGGAAGCGGCACGGGTGACCGTCGGGACTGTGTTATTGGAAACGGCGGTGGTCTGAGTGCTCTGGGCTGTCTGCGGGGCTACGACCGCGCCGTCCGGCATCACGATGACGGCACCGGTGTCAACGCTTTTCTGTGAGTTGGTGACCGCCCTGCCGGAGGCACCATCAGATACAATTGTACCCGCGCCGCCGGCGAGCACCGTGGCGTTCTGCGCGGGAGCGCCCTGAACGACGACAGCACTTTCCTGCTGGACGGAACCGCCGACGATGATCACAGTCTGATCGGCAAAAGCCGAGACCGGCAGCAGAGAAACGCATAGAAGCAGGCAGAGCAGAGCCGTAAAAGAAATCCGTTTCAATTTCATGGGGGAAACCTCTTTTCTGAAGATCATAGCGCCGTATGCGGGAACCCCTGTCGGGACAGGACCGGCACACGCGCAATTGGACGCAATCGCTTGCGACATCCGTAGTGTACCATAGAGAAATCAAAATGTCAACAAAATAGTTACGAATTAGAGACAAACTCGGAGGCGTGCTGCTGCAGCCAGGAGACATAGGGAGGCGGAAGCCTTAAGTCCGGCTTGTCCCGGATGATCTGGCCGAGACGGGAGGTCTGCGCGTCGACCGTTTTCAGCATTTCCGGTATCTCGATGATCAGGGATAGACAGGAATCAGCGCTGTCAATGTCTCCGCGCTGCAGATACCGTTCCCGGGCGTAGCGCAGGATGTCGAAGTAATCCAGGTATTCCGTGAGATTGTATCGGGAGAGACGGATCGCTGCCTGTTTGTGGTCGATCATCCCGGAAAAGTTTCCGGCGGAAAAGTCGGCCTTTGCCCTCGCGTCGTATGCAAGCGCGACGGCTTTGTTCAGCCGAAGAACCCGGTCGGCCAGTGGACCCAGGTCCTGCTCAGCGGCGTCCGGGAGAAGGTCCGCCAGTGCTGCGGTATAGGCCGGGTAAACACGCACGGCGTCAGCCGGTTTTCGAAGATAATACAGGAAGGAAGCGGTCCCGATCCACAGGGAGAGCAGAGCAGAGACGGTGAGAATTCCAGCGCTCAGACCGCGGATGGCTCTGCTCGGCGAAGCCGGCTTTCGCGCCTGCGGCTCCGCATCCAGCACCAGGAAGAGCAGCAGGGCAACGGACACGAACTGCGTGTCGAAATCCAGAAGGCAGTGTAGCACAAGAACGGCAAGAAGAAGCTTTCGGCAGAGGTCGCCTTCGCGGGAGCGGAACCCGCGCCACAGCGCCCACAGAAAGAGCGCCGCCGGGATCCAGCCGACGTCCAGAAGGAGCTGAAGCAGCTCGTTGTGGACATGCTGTACGGAGTAGACCCCCGTCTGAAAAGAGCCCTGGAGGCAGCGATAGCCCGTATATCCGAGGCCGAGGGGGTGGCGGAGAATGACGGGAAGGGCGTCACGCGCATAGAGAAGACGCCCGACCAGTTCCGAGGACGTGAGCGACGCGGTCAGAAAGCGCCCGACGCTTCCGCGGTTTCCGGTGAGAAGGACGTAAAGAACGCTGCCGAAAAGTACCAGAGCGGCGAGAATCAGGATATGCAGACGGGACTGTTTTGATTTGTCCGTAAAGAAGAAAACAAGGAAAACGGCCAGCAGGAGAAAGAAGACCGTCCGGCTCCCGGAGAGAATGATCCCGAGCGTGGTAACGGCTGCCCAGGGAAGCTTTCCGAAGCGGAGCGGCGTTCCGAAGAGTACAAGGACAAGGGAAAAGAGGAGATACACTGCGTAGGTGTTGGGATACTGGAAAAAGCCCGCCTGACGTCCGGCAACCAGAAACCAGGGGGCCAGAGAAGGAATGCAGCTCAGTAGAAAAGAGAGAAGCACCATCGCGGATGCGGCATAGGGCATCTTTTGCAGCAGGCCCATGCGCCGCTCCGGAGCAAACTGCTCCAGAAGCAGGATGAACAGCGGGAGGGGGAGAAACTGTACGGCACCGACGAGGGCCATGCCGCGGTCGGTTCCCCAGAAGATCCCAGCCAGATGGAAAAAAACAATGGAAACGGCGGCAAGAAACGGAGCGCTGCATATCGGGCGGAGCAGTCCCTTGCGGAGCATGAGAAGGAGCAGAACGACCAGAATAAGACTGACCGGTGCCGAAGCCCAGGGAAAGAAACCGCCGCACAGAAACGGACAGAGCAGGATCAGCCATTCCAGGGCGGAGAAGATACGTGACCGCAAAGAAGAAACAGAGACTGCAGACTGTGCTGTTTGCAGGCTCTCGTTGCGACAGGAGGATGTACTCTCGGTTTTTCTTCTCATCGAAAACCTCTATAGCAATATATTCCAGAAAGGGCTTTTTTTCACAAATGGCAGGAAACAGGATATCACAGAACCGTAGATCCTGCAAGAACAGAGTAAAAAACATGGTATTATTACGATCTTTTCACGACGTGCCCATTCTGCTTGACATACTGAAAGCAAAACGGGTATAATGCACTGAAACAATTGGGTTGAAATTGCGCAGAGGAGCATGGAACGTCTTGAAAATTCCTTTTGTAAGCTTTAAACCGATGGAAAAGGAACTGGATCGGGAACTGAGAGAGTCTTTTGATCGGGTTTTCCTGCATAGCTGGTATATTGAAGGAGAAGAGGATCGGAGATTTGAACAACGCTTCGCAGAATACTGCGGCACAAAGTACTGCGTCGGGGTCGGAAACGGTCTGGATGCCCTGATGCTGTCGCTGAAAGCGCTGGAGATCGGCGCGGGAGACGAAGTCATTGTACCATCCAATACTTACATCGCGACCGCCCTGGCGGTAACCTATGTCGGAGCAAAGCCGGTTTTTGTTGAACCAAATATAAATACGTTCAATATAAACCCTATGAGGATTGAGGAGGCACTCACAGATCGAACAAAAGCGATCATGCCGGTCCATCTGTACGGTCAGGCCTGCGAGATGGATCCGATTATGGAAGTCGCAAAGAAGCATCAATTATATCTTGTTGAGGATTGTGCACAGGCACATGGTGCGACGTATAAAGGGAAAAAAGCGGGGACATTCGGCGATATCGCCGCATTCAGCTTTTATCCGGGAAAAAACCTGGGCGCGCTCGGTGATGCCGGTGCGGTTGTCACCGACAGTCAGGCGCTTGCAGAGAAGGTCCGGGCATTGGGGAATTACGGTTCGGATTACAAGTATCACCATATTTACAAAGGAAATAACAGCAGACTGGATGAACTTCAGGCTGCGTTTCTGGCCGCAAAGCTCCCGCATCTGGACCGTATGAACGAGGAACGGAGAAGGATTGCCAGTCGCTATATTACAGAGATCCGCAATCCGGAGATCATTCTGCCGACGGTACTGGAGGATTGTGTTCCGGTCTGGCATGTCTTCGGGATTCGCTGCAAAGAGCGCGATGCATTGGAACGGCACCTGAATGCGAAAGGGATTGTTACGAACAAGCACTATCCGATCCCCATTCATCTGCAGGAGTGTTACAGAGACCTTGGTTATCGGCAGGGGGATTTCCGGGTTGCCGAAGAAATCAGTGCGACAGAGCTGAGTCTGCCGATGTATTATGGTATGACGGAAGAGCAGATCGATTATGTGATTGATTCAGTGAATTCGTTTGAAGTGGAGGCCTGACCTTGAGGCTCAGACAATTACAGCTGAAAGACGCGCCGCTAATGTTGGAGTGGATGCATGACCCTGATGTGGTGAGATATATGCATACGGATTTTGCGTCTAAAACGCTGGAAGACTGTGAAAGGTTTATCGAAACGGCAAAAATCACGAAAGAGAATCTTCATTACGCGATTGTGAATGACGAAGACGAATATATGGGGACCATCAGCCTCAAGCAGATTCGGGACGGAAAAGCAGAATTCGCAATCACGGTAAGAGCCTGCGCGATGGGAAAAGACTATGCACGATTCGCAATGGAAAGTATCATCAGAAAAGGCTTTTCGGAACTGAGATTAGACGAGATCTATTGGTGTGTAGCGCCGGAGAATGCACGGGCGCTCCGCTTCTATGATAAAAACGGATATGAACGGAGTAGAATGAAGCAGATCAATCCGACATCCTATTCTCCTGAAGAAA
>DGVL01000055.1:22057-22276 GCA_002394965.1 Lachnospira sp. UBA4285 | reverse complement strand
CGCCTCCCGGTTCGTGATGATGAACGATCCGGACAACACAGTGAAGGCAGACAGCAGAAGACCGGCGCACTTCACAGACGCCGACAAGTGGATCCTCTCCAGAACCAACCGCATCGTGCGGGAAGTGACGGAGAATCTCGAGAACTATGACTTAGGCATCGCTTACGACAAGCTCGCCGGCTTCATCCGCGACGTCTTCTGCGACTGGTACATCGAGAT
>DGVL01000055.1:1061-21899 GCA_002394965.1 Lachnospira sp. UBA4285 | reverse complement strand
CTGCACCCGTTCATGCCGTTCATTACGGAGGAGATCTTCTGCACGCTTCAGGACAGCGAGGAATCAATCATGATCTCCCGCTGGCCGCTGTACGACGAGACGCTTGACTTCCCGAAGGAAGAAGAAGACATTCAGAGAGTCATGGAGGCTGTCCGCGCGATCCGCAACGCCCGCACGCAGATGAATGTGGCTCCGTCCCGCAAGGCAAAGGTGTATGTGGTGTCTGACAACCCGGCTGTCCGCTCGGTATTTGAGAAGTCCGGCCAGTTCTTTGCGACGCTTTCGTTCGCGTCTGAGGTGGCGGTGCAGGCTGACAAGACCGGGATCGACGATTCGGCGGTTTCGGTTGTCATCCGTGACGGCGAGATCTTTATGCCATTTGCCGACCTTGTCGACATACAGCTTGAGATACAGCGCCTGAAGAAAGAAGAGGCGAGACTGACCGGAGAGGTCATGCGCTCCAAAAAGATGCTCTCCAACGAGAAGTTCCTTGCCAAGGCGCCTGCCGCGAAGGTTGAGGAAGAGAAGAATAAACAGAAGAACTATCAGACAATGCTGGCGGCGACAAAGGAGCGGCTGGCCGCCCTGCAGAAGTGAGGCTTGCGAATGGAGTTTGTGTTTTCGGAGCGCGCAGAGCACTTTGGGCTGAATATTTTCGCCGAACTGCTTGAGAAAAAGGATGAACGCATTAAGGCCGGAAAGCCGGTCTATGACATGTTTGTGGGTACGCCGGACTTTAAGCCGGCGCCCCACGTCATGAAGGCGGTGAGCGAAGCAGCGCTGGATCCGGATAATTACAAATACGCGATCCGGGACAGTGCCGAGCTGATCCAGGCTGTGCAGGCCTGGTATGCGAGGCGTTACAATGTCACGCTCAGACCGGATGAGATTATGTCGTTGAACGGAACGCAGGAAGGGTTCGCGCATATTGCCTGGACCGTCTGCGAGCCGGGCGATATCGTCTTGACGCCCAATCCCGGGTATCCGATCTTTTCAGACGGTCCGTACCTGTGCGGTGCGAAAGTCGTCAACTACGACCTTGACCCGGAGAATCACTATGCGCCGCTTCTTGAGAAGATTCCGGAGGACACAGCCCGGAAGGCGAAAATGATCGTCGTGTCCTACCCGCTGAATCCGACCTGCACCTGTGCGGACCGCGAATCCTATGAGAATATCATACGTTTTGCCAGGAAGTATAATATTCTCGTTGTGCACGACAACGCGTACTCTGAGATTGAGTACGACGGCCGCAGAGGCTTTTCCTTCCTGTCTTTGCCGGGGGCCATGGATGTTGGTGTTGAGTTCAACTCCCTCTCCAAGACGTACAACCTGACAGGGCTGCGGATTTCCTTTGTTCTCGGCAATCCGGCAGTGATCGCGAAGTTCCGGGTTATCCGCTCCCAGTTTGATTACGGCATGTGTCTGCTGCAGCAGAAGGCAGCCGTGGCTGCGCTGACCGGTCCGCAGGCTGAAGTCCGCAGGCAGGAGATGGCGTATCAGGAGCGGCGGGACGCGCTCTGCAGCACGCTCACTGCCGGAGGCTGGAAAGTCACAGGCTCAGAGGGCACAATGTTCGTGTGGGCTCCGATTCCGAAAGGGTTTAAAGACGACCGGGAGTTCTGTTTTGCGATGCTTCGCGAGACAGGCGTGCTCTGCACGCCCGGCTCGGCGTTCGGTTCTCTGGGGAAAAATCACGTTCGCTTTGCACTCGTGCTTCCGGCAGAAAAGACAAAGTGGTGCGCCTCGCAGATAACCTCCTGGCTTGCTTCCAGAAAGAAGTGAGCCGTCTCACTTGACAAATGCACCCACAGGAATTACTGTAAACAGGAAATAACGCGCAGGTCCGGCAGCCTGGGCCGGCGCGTTTTTTGCCGAAAGGCTGACAATTTCATATCTTGAGCTCTTCGGGGCAAGGTGACACGCGGGGAAGCCTCGCGTGAATTCCTGACCGGCGGTATGCCGCAGTCGTTTTAAGCGTCTGACAGGCGAGCCCGCGAGCCGGATGAAAAGACTTGAAAGTCTGCAGAATTCTCCGGCAGATGAGGTGAGAAGCCTCAGCCGACAGTACAGTCTGGATGTGAGAAGGGAGAATTCTATGCAGATTGTAAAAGAGAACATTGTATTTCTTGCCGTTTCGATTGCGATTACCGTCGCGGTCTATTTGTGCGCTCTTCTTTTCCAGAAGATCATCGAACGGACAAGCGGCCGGAGGTTCGCCGGCGAAAAGACGAAGGTGAATCATCTTGTCATACTCGCCATGTTCACCGCGATTTCCGTCATTCTGATGTATGTGGATTTTCCGCTGCCGTTTCTGGCACCGTCCTTCTACAAGATCGACTTCTCGGAAGTTCCGATCCTTATCGGCGCATTTATGCTCGGGCCCTGTGCCGGTGTCATCATGGAGGCTCTCAAGAATCTCCTGATGATTGTCGTGAAGGGGACGAGTACCGCCTTTGTCGGGGAATTCGCCAACTTTATCATCGGATGCTTTCTTGTAGTGCCGGCAGCCATCCTGTACCATTTCCATCGGACGAAGAAACGGGCGGTTGTGAGCCTCATCGTCGGATCTGCCTTCATGACTGCCGGCGGAGTACTGCTCAATGCCGTATATCTGCTGCCGAAATATTCGCAGCTCTACGGCATGCCAGTTTCATCGTTCATTGAGATGGGAAGCGCAATCAACTCCGGCGTGAACGATATTTATTCCTTTGCCGCCATCTGTGTCGGGCCGTTCAATCTGATGAAGGCAGGCATTGTGAGCATCATCGTCGCGCTTTTGTACCCGCATCTGTCAAGGCTGTTAAAGGGCGATCACTGACCCTGCGCCTCAAAGAACGCAATTCTGAGTAACCCCGCAGCGGCTGCCTGCGGGGTTTTTTCGAACACAAACCGGTCACATCTTTTTATGCACGGTATGGTATAATACAAAAATCTGCAGTCAGCAGAAAGCGTATTGACGATTGCTTTTTTTGAGGACTGAAAAAAGGGAGGGATCCCGGTGAAAGACGGATTTCTGAATGTGGCGGCCTTCACTCCCAGACTGAAAGTTGCCGACTGTGCCTATAACACGCAGCAGATTCTCTGCGCGATGGATGAAGCCCGCGAGGCGGATATCCAGCTTCTGGTTCTCCCGGAACTTGCCGTAACGGGGTATACCTGCGGCGATCTGTTTCTGACGAGGACCCTGCAGGATGCTGCGAGGAGCGGCCTGAGTGAGATTGTGCAAAAAAGTGCATGCTGCCCCGGGATGATCATACTTGTCGGACTGCCGCTTGTCGTCAGCGGAAAACTGTACAACGTGGCGGCGGCAGTGTACGAGGGCAGGGTGCTGGCATTTATTCCGAAGAGGAATCTTCCCAATTACAATGAATTCTATGAGAGGCGGCAGTTCACGCCGGGACGCCCTGACGTGACAGACATCCTGTTTGACGGACGTCCCGTCGCGTTTGGGGGAAATATTCTTCTTGCATGCGTGGAGAATCCGGATCTTTGCATTGGCGCGGAGATCTGTGAAGACCTGTGGGTTCCGCTGCCGCCGAGTGTGAACCACGCACTTGCCGGTGCGACTCTCATCGCCAATCTCTCGGCGAGCAATGAGCTCATCGGCAAGGCGGATTACCGCCGGGCGCTCGTGACAGGCCAGTCGGCAAGACTGGTGGCTGCCTATGTCTACTGCAGCAGCGGCCGGGACGAGTCCACGCAGGACATCGTCTTCTCCGGACACCGCCTGATCGCGGAAAACGGCGCCATGCTGGCGGAGTCGGAGCGATTCACGGACGGGTTCCTGAAGGCTCAGGTGGACCTTCAGAAGCTGACAGCCGAGAGAGTGCGGATGACGACATTTACCACGAATGATGAAGGGTACCGGATCATTCCGTTCTCCATGGAGCCAAGGCAGCTGCGCCTGACACGCCGATACGACCGCACGCCGTTTGTGCCGGATGCCTCCGGCGAGAGAGAACGGCGCTGCGGTGAGATCCTGCAGATGCAGAGCATGGGGCTGCGAAAAAGACTGGCGCACATCGGCTGCTCGCACGCGGTGATCGGCATCTCGGGAGGACTTGACTCCACACTCGCGCTTCTAGTGACAGCGAGGGCATTTGACTCCCTGGGACTTTCCCGGAAGGGGATTATCTGCGTCACGATGCCGGCTTTCGGGACGACGGACAGGACATATAACAACGCCGTGACGCTTACCCGCCAGATGGGCTGCACGCTCAAAGAGATCAACGTTTTGAAGGCGGTGCGGCAGCACTTTGCGGACATCGGCCAGGACGAGAACGTGCACGATGTGACGTACGAGAACGCACAGGCCAGAGAGCGGACGCAGATCCTTATGGACCTGGCCAACATGTATAATGGAATTGTGATCGGAACCGGAGATCTGAGCGAGCTGGCGCTGGGCTGGGCCACCTACAACGGTGACCACATGTCCATGTATGGCGTCAACGCGTCCGTGCCAAAGACACTCGTGCGCTATCTGGTACGCTTCGAGGCGGATACCTGTTCAGACGGGGAACTTGCCAAGGCCCTTCTGGATGTTCTTGATACACCGGTGAGCCCGGAGCTTCTCCCGCCGGAAGAGGGGCAGATCTCACAGAAAACCGAGGATCTGGTCGGACCGTATGAGCTGCACGATTTCTTCCTGTATCACACGCTGCGTTTCGGTGTGCATCCGAAGAAGCTCTTCCGGATCGCGCGGGCTGCATTCGCCGGCGTCTACGATGCGCAGACGATTTACCACTGGCAGAGGACCTTTACCTGGCGGTTCTTTGCGCAGCAGTACAAGCGCTCCTGCCTTCCGGATTCCCCGAAGGTCGGTACCGTCGCGGTGAGCCCGAGAGGCGATCTGCGCATGCCAAGCGACGCGTCCGGTGCGGTCTGGATGGCGGAGCTGGATACAATAGAAAAAAATCTTACCAAGGAAGGATAAAACTGGAAAAATGGCTAACAAAAACCGCAATCTGATGGAGAATCTCGACGAGAAAGAGAGGAAAAAGCTGGAGAAGAGGCGGGAGCGCAAGGCAAAGGAAGACGCCCGCATTGAGAAGGCGGTGGAAGCGGAGAAAGTCCGTCAGGAGAAGAAGCGCAGCAGAGAGGACGCAAAGATCGCAGAACATAAGGAGACAGAAAAGGTTACCAGCTATGACCGGAAGATGGCCGAGCGGGAGAAAATGAAGCGCTCCGATGCCCGTGCGGCAAGGATCATGAAAGTCTCGCTTTCCCTGGCATGCGCGCTTGTCGCGGCAGCTCTGATCTGGCACTATGGTTCCAATTACTATTACACGGATGTGAAGTACATCGCCGTGGGTGACGAAAAGATCAGCAAAACGAAGTATGAGTACTATTACGGGTACTCCAAGCGGGACTTCCTGTCCCAGACGCTCTACGGAGACATGACCTATGGCGACTACATGACCCAGTACATGTCGTATGATCCGACTGCCGGCGATTCGACCCAGAATTACGGCCAGAGCGGATACACCTATGAGCAGGCATTCAACTCTCTTGCGATCGACACAATCAAACAGGAGATGGCACTCCTTGAAGACATGGGCGTGAATTCGGATTTTACGTATGACTCGCAGGACTCCGATTACGACGCATATATGAGTTCGCTTGATTCTGACGCCGAGTCAGCCGGTGAGAGCCGTGAGGAGTACATTAAAACTCTGTACGGCGAGAAGGCTACGGAGGACAAAATCTCTTCCTGGATCAAGACGGACCTGAAGTGCAAGGCGTATCTGACTTATCTGCAGGACAACACAACGCCCGGTGACGAGGACATTCAGAGTTACTACAGTCAGAACAAACAGAGTCTTGACACCGTGACATACCGCTATTATTCGGGCAGCGCAGAAGACGAGGGCGACCATTACAACGACGCCATGGAGATGGCCGACATGAATTACTCCGGGATCTCCAACACCGACATGGCCGACTGGCTGTTTGACGAGTCCCGCCAGACCGGTGATTCCACTGTCATTGCGGACACTTCATCAACAACTCCGGTGTACTACTATGTTTACTTTGAGAACCGCACGGCTCCGGATCTTACGGCGGATTCGATAAAGACCACCGTGAAGAACAACATGATCTACGAGAAGATCAAAAGCTACGAGTCGAATTACACTTTCGACAATGTGAAGAATCATCTGTCTGTGATGCCGGATGACACGACAAGCGAATGATTATCCGCAGCGAAACACCGGATTTCACGACGGCAATCCTTGATCTGGACGGGACACTGCTGGATTCAACCTGGCTGTGGCACGACATAGATGTGAAGTTTCTTGCAAAACGCGGCATTCCGGCACCGAGAGACTACATGGAGAATATCAAGACGCTGAACTACGAGATCGGCGCTGCATACACGAAGAAGCGGTTCGGGCTGGCGCTTGGCGAGAAAGCGATCATCGACGAGTGGCACGCGATGGCGCTTGAAGCATACCGGAACAGTATCCGCCTGAAGCCATATGCGGCACAGTTTCTGCAGTTTCTGGCAGAAAGAGGCGTCAGTATAGTGGCCGCCACGGCCTCGGACGAGTCGCTTTATCTTCCCTGCCTTGCGCGCTGCGGAATCCTGTCGTATTTCAGCAGTTTTACGCAGACCCGGGAAGTAAACCGGGACAAAGGCGCGCCGGATGTGTACCTGCGGGCGGCCCGGAAAGCAGGCGCACGTCCGGACGAATGCATCGTGGTCGAGGACACACTGAGATCGATACAGGGGGCTAAAGCCGGCGGCTTTTTCACCGTCGGTGTGGCCGACCCCGGATCGGCTGATCTCGAGGGCGTCATCCGGGAGACAGCCGATCTCTTTGTACAGAATCTGGGAGAACTCATCGTATGAGAAAATTTCTGCTTTTTGATCTTGACGGCACGATCACGGACTCGGGGCCGGGAATCCGCCGATGCGCGCAGTATGCCCTCGAGAGCTTCGGCATCCATGAGACAGACGTGGATCGGCTCAACCGGTTCGTGGGGCCGCCGCTCAATGACAGTTTCCGCGATTTTTACGGGCTGAATGAAGAAGAAAGTATGCAGGCCGTGAAAAAGTACAGAGAGCGCTACGAGAAAACGGGGCTTTATGAAAATTCCGTCATACCGGGAATTCCGGAGCTTCTGGGCAGGACGCAGTCGGCAGGGTATGTAAATGTGCTCGCCACGTCGAAGCCGGAAGTCTTCGCGGTGAAAATTCTCGCTCATTTCGGGCTGACGGAGCAATTCGCCGTCGTGTCAGGTGCAGATCTCGCCGGAAAGCACGTGGTCAAGAGCGATATAATCCGGACAGCGCTTGAGAGAATTCAGAGAAAGTTCCCGGACGAGTGTGCGGATATGTCATCCGCCATGAAGCTGAGCATCATGATCGGAGACCGGAAGGAAGACGTCATCGGGGCTCACCAGATCGGAATCCCGGTCGTGGGCGTGCGGTTCGGATTCGCCGTGCCCGGTGAACTGGAGAGAGCTGGCGCCGACGCGATCGCAGAGAGTCCGGAGGATGTCATAAGAGCTGTCCGCCAGATAGAAGCGTCAGGACATCCTGCCTGAGGAGGCAGCTGCAGCGGCAAGGCGGTCCTGAAGTTCCCGGATGAGAAGGGACTCTGCGCTGTCGTCCCGCGCTGCGAAAACGAGCTTGAACCGCACCGGCGGGTCCAGGCTGACGGATGTGACACCGGCGTGCGGGTGAGATGCCAGGCTCATGCGGGAGAGCAGTCCGATGGCATCCCCGGAGCGGACAAGCTGCAGGATCTGCCCGACTCTTGCCGATCGCAGAACATCCGGCGCAATTCCCTGATCCCGGAAGAGCTTCAGGCACTGCTGACAGGTCGCCGTGTAGGAATTCAGAAGACACAGCGGATGCTCGGCCAGAAGGGACAGCGGCACAGAAGAGAGAGGTCCCCTTCCCTCCGGAAAGACGGCGATCAGCTCATCCTCACCAAAGGCAGTAAGTGTGAATCCCCGGCCAGAGAACATAAATTCGTTGCCGATGACGAAATCGTAGATGTCCGAGTCCAGGCCGAACATAAGCTCCTGTTCCTCAACTTCGTCAATGGTGATGCGCGTCCCGGTATGTCCCGCTGCGAACTCGTGAAGCACCCGGCGCAGACCGTACCGGTCAAGGATCGGAAGGGCGCCGATGGAAAGCGCCTCCCCGACGGGGCTCTTGATGTGCTCCATCCGGTTCAGCGTTTTTCTGTACTCGAGGACCAGCTTCTGGGCTTCTTCATAGAACACCTTTCCGGCGTACGTGAGCTGGGCGCTGCGGTGCGTGCGGTCAAAGAGCTGTACGTCCAGTTCCTTCTCCAGCTTCATGATCTGCTTGGAGAGGGCCGACTGCGTCATATGCAGAATATCCGCAGCGGTGTAGAAGGTATCCGTCTCCGCCACCGCGATGAAGTATTCCAGCTGTTCAAACGTCATATTGGGCGCACACCTCCTTTTAACCGCACCGATACCGGAACAAGCCGGGATTCAATGATTATAGCATATCCGGGGCAATCCCTGGTTGCGAAGCGGCACAACTGCTTCTATAATACGATAGGTTACACTTGCAGAAAAGTGTATACAATAAAACAAAGATGATAAAAACCGGCTGTTGAATTTTTGCCGGTTTATTGTTATCTTATTCCTAGTGAAATACTAGAAATTAAACAAGGAGAGAGGATAATGTCAGAAGAGCTGCTGCGCGTGGAGAATCTTCACGCGGATGTCGAGGAAAAAGAGATCCTTAAGGGCATTAATCTTGTTGTTAATAAGGGCGAGACACACGTCCTGATGGGGCCGAACGGCGCGGGCAAGAGCACGCTGGACAACTGCATCATGGGCAATCCTGAGTATAAGGTGACAGAGGGAAAGATTCTCTTTGGGGGCGAGGACATCACAAGGCTGAAGGCAGATGCCCGCGCAAGAAAGGGAATCTTCATGTCGTTTCAGGCACCGCAGGAAGTTCCCGGCGTGACGATGGAGGATTTTCTGCGCGTGTGCAAAAAGAATCTCACAGGTGAGAACATCCGCTATTTCGCGTTTCACAAAGAATTGGCCGCGACCATGAAGGCACTGGATATGGACGACTCGTACGCTTCGCGCTACCTGAACGTAGGCTTTTCGGGCGGCGAAAAGAAGAAGGCGGAGATCGTTCAGATGCTGACGCTGAATCCGACATTTGCCATGCTGGACGAGACGGATTCCGGGCTGGACGTCGATGCGGTGCGCGTTGTGTCGGAGGGAATCCGCCGCTTCAAGACGGATGAGAACAGCCTGCTTATCATCACACATAACACGAAGATCCTGGAGGACCTTAAGGTTGACTTCGTACACGTCCTCTACGACGGGAAGATCATAAAGACCGGCGGGCCGGAGCTTGTGGATTATATCAACGAGAACGGATTTGCCGAGCTTATCAGGGAAGGTGAATGAGACTGTGGAAGATCAAAGACCTGAGATTCAGGGTGTGAACAGTTCGATCTACGATTTCCGCTATGAGACACACGCCTCATTCGAGACCGATGCCGGGCTGACCCCTGAGATTGTTGAACAGATCAGTAAAGAAAAGAACGATCCGGACTGGATGCGCGAGTTCCGCCTGAAGAGTCTGGAGATCTATCAGAAGACGGCTGTTCCGAACTGGGGACCGCCGCTTGACGGTCTGAACATGGACCAGATCATCACCTATGTCCGGCCTGATACACCGATGCGCGGCAAATGGAGCGAAGTCCCGGACGACATCAAGAACACGTTCGAGCGCCTCGGCATCCCGGATGCCGAGCAGAAGTCGCTGGCCGGTGTCGGAGCGCAGTACGACTCGGAGGTCGTGTATCACAACGTCAAGGATGAAGTTGCGCGCCAGGGCGTGGTGTACACCGACATGGAGAGCGCGCTGCGCGGACCTTACGCTGACCTGGTGAAGGAAAAGTTCATGCACCTCGTGCCGCCGACGGATCACAAGTTCGCGGCACTGCACGGTGCGGTCTGGTCCGGCGGTTCCTTCGTGTATGTCCCGGCAGGGGTGCACGTGGATATTCCGCTGCAATCCTATTTCCGCCTGAATGCGGCGGGAGCGGGACAGTTCGAACACACGCTGATCATCGTGGAGCCGGGGGCGTATCTGCACTTCATTGAAGGATGTTCGGCACCGAAGTACAACGTGGCGAATCTGCACGCAGGCTGCGTGGAGCTGTACGTCGGGAAGGGCGCGAGACTTCGCTATTCGACCATTGAGAACTGGTCGAAGAACATGTACAACCTGAACACCAAGAGAGCACTGGTGGAGGATGACGGCATCATGGAATGGGTTTCCGGATCGTTCGGTTCCCACATCTCCTATCTCTATCCGATGACGATCCTCAAGGGCAACAATTCGCACATGGATTTCACAGGTATCACATTCGCCGGGAAGACGCAGGCGCTGGACACCGGGGCAAAGGTCGTGCACAACGGCAGAAACACCAGCTCACACATCTCCACCAAGTCGATCAGCAAGGACGGCGGAATCTGTGTGTACCGAAGCGAAGTTATTATTGGAAAGGATGCCATCGGCGCGAAGTCCAGCGTGAACTGCGATTCGCTTATGCTGGACTCGAAGTCCCGCTCGGACACCATCCCGGCGATGGATGTGCGCAACGCAGATTCGGATGTCGGTCATGAGGCGAAGATCGGAAGGATATCTGACGAGGCGATCTTTTATCTGATGAGCCGCGGTCTCTCGGAGGAGGACGCGAGGGCGATGATCGTTTCGGGCTTTGCCGAGCCGGTGGCCAAGGAGCTGCCGCTTGAGTATGCCGTTGAGATGAACAATCTCATCAAACTGGAAATGGACGGATCCACGTTCTGAAGAGAGGAGGAAATATGGGAGAACAGAATATACTGAAGGTCAACCCGCTTCCGACTCTGACCTGGAATCATCTGATGCTCAATTTCGCCAATCTGCCGCTTGAGAGTGGTTCGCAGGTGAAGGCGGATATTCCGTCGGAATTTGACGGCATTGAGACCGGTATGGGCGAGGAGTTTGTATCCTTCGTCGAAAACCACGCCGCTGCCGTTCGGGTTATCCGCGCCGGAAAGGGGCAGGACCTCGGCGTCATTCGCGATGAGAACGCCGGCACTTCGTCGGAAGTGATCCTGATTGACGCGGGCGAGGACAGCCAGGTTACGTTTTACTCGCACGCTTCTGAGAAGGCATGTCCTGGTACGCAGATGACGCGTCTTGTGAAGGTGATCGCCAGGGCTGGCGCCAGGGTAACGGTCATCCAGTCCCAGACACTGGGAGATGACGTCATGGCTGCCGATGATTTCGGGGCTGTCGTGGGAGATGAGGCGAGAGTCCACCTGATACAGGCGGAGCTTGGCGGCAAGGCTGCATTCGCCGGAGGGTGTGCGGCACTGAAAGGGTACAAGGCTGATTTCACGGAGGAGACCATATACTTTGGCGATGGGAGCCGGAGACTGGACTTCAGTTATGTGACGAGACACACCGGTAAAAAGACAACGACCTCCATCTTGGCCAGTGGCGCTCTGTTTGGCAGTTCCGACAAAGTATACCGCGGCTCCATGGATTTCATTCACGGCTGCAGCAAGTCGAAAGGCCGCGAGGCGGAGAATGTGCTGCTTTTCAGCAAGGAGGCCCGCAACCGCTCAATTCCGCTGATTCTGTGCGATGAAGAGGATGTCGACGGTCAGCACGCCGCATCCATCGGGAAAATAAACAAAGATCTGATGTATTATCTTCAGTCCAGAGGACTCACCGAGAGTCAGGCCAGACAGCTTGCTGTGGAGTCCAGATTCAATCCGGTCATTGACGAGATCCCGGATGAGTCGGTCAGACAGGAGATCCATGCGTCTCTGGAGAGGAGAATGAATCTTGACTGATGAAGAGATAAAGGCGGAATTTCCGATATTTGAGAAGAGAGGCGGCAAGCCGTTCCATTATCTTGACTCGGCGGCAACCAGTCAGCGCCCGGCGGATGTCATTGAGGCGGTGAGTCAGTTCTATTATGAGAAGAACGCCAATCCGCACCGGGGCGTATATGAGCTGGCCGAGCAGGCGACGGAAAGCTATGAGAATGCCCGTCAGGTGATCGCGCAGTTCATCAATGCTGACCCCACGCAGGTGATCTACACGCGCAATGCGACGGAGGGCCTGAACCTTGTGGCGTACAGCTATGGGCTCACACACATCCAGAAGGGCGATCACATCGTCATCTCGATCCTCGAGCATCACAGCAATCTGATTCCCTGGCAGAGAGTCGCCCGGGCAAAGGGCGCGGTGCTTGACTATATGTACACCGAAAATGGGAGCGGGAAGATCACGGACGAGGAGATTGAAAAGAAAATCGTCCCAGGCGTGAAACTCGTTGCGATCACCCAGGTATCCAATGTTCTGGGCATTGTGACACCGTACGAAAAAATCATCGCCAGAGCCCATGAGGTCGGAGCAATCGCTGTTGTAGACGCGGCACAGAGCGCGCCGCACATGGCGATCGATGTTCAGACACTGGGGGCAGATTTCCTCGCATTTTCCGGGCACAAGCTGTTCTCGCCTCTTGGGATCGGCATCCTCTGGGGCAGAAAGGATCTGCTCGAGGAGATGCCGCCGTTTCTTGCCGGCGGCGACATGATCGACTCTGTCTCCGAACAGGATGCCGTCTGGGCACCGCTTCCGGAGAAATTCGAGGCCGGAACGCAGAACGCGGGAGGCGCCGTGGGTCTGGCCGCCGCGATTCACTGGATGAACAAGATCGGCATGGATACCATCGAAGCGCGGGAGAAGGCTGTGTATGATTACGCGTGGGAAAGGCTCCACAGCCTTCCGCATGTGACCGTGTACGGGACCGGTGAGGGAAAACATGTCGGAGCGATCGCGTTCAATATCGATGACGCGCATCCGCACGATGTGGCTTCCATCCTGGATGCGGACGGCGTTTGCGTCAGAGCGGGACACCACTGCGCACAGCCTCTGATGGGGCATCTCGGCATTCACAACTGCTGCCGCGCCAGCATTGCTGTGTACAACACGAAAGAGGATATTGACGCGCTCTGCGACAGTATCCTGAAGGTAAGGAAGTGGCTTGGTTATGAGTCTTAATCAGATTTACACACAGATCATCACGGAGAACAGCCGCTCCAAAGAGCATAAGCATGACATCGACAACCCGAATATCGTGCACGACGGCGTAAATCCTTCCTGTGGAGACGAGATAACGCTCGAGCTCCGCGTCAAGGACGGAAAGATCGAGGACGCATCCTTTGTGGGCGACGGCTGTGCGATCTCTCAGGCTTCCGCATCGATGATGATAGACCTGATAAAGGGCAGAAGCGTTGAGGAGGCCAGACATCTGGCTGACACCTTCATCGGCATGATCAAGGGGACTGTCACGGACCCGGAGCAGCTGGACGAGCTGGAAGACTCGCAGGCATTCGAGAACATCCGGCATATGCCTGCCCGCGTCAAGTGCGCGGTACTCGGCTGGCACACTCTCGACGAAGCCCTGAAAGAAAAAGAAGAGGAAAAGAAGAACTGAAAACGCGCAGGAGAACAGACCGCGGACAGCAAGAAAAGCTGCCCGCGGTCTTTTACTGGTGGCGCGCCCGGCGGCGCACGTTTCTAACCGGTGAAAGTCCGGAGTCCGCCCGGCCTTTATCGCACAAATGTTGGTAATTGCATGGCGAACTTTGAGTCACGAAATCAAAGCGGCAGGTAAAAATGCTCCTTTCATGCGTATAGATTCTGATTATCAATACTATTATAATCTTTTTCCAATTTACTTTTCTTTGGAAAAATGGGAGAATAGGGCTGATGGTATTTGTTTGACTCTTTATCCGTCAGAATATGGACCCAATCACTTGCAACTGATGATAGTATTTTATAGGGATGTTATAGTAAGATATGAATGAATATGTATTTCATGCAATTTTGCGTCTAACAAAGTATTTTGTCGCCATCCATTGTATCCTATATCTTGAAATAGTGTTTCTTTTGTGTAGCGCAATTTATAACATCCGTGCAAAACGAAAGTTTTCCCTTTATAACGTAGTTCAAATCGTATGTGATCTTTGCACAGCGACAATTGCATGGGTTGTATATGCACTTTATGTTATCCTGTTGGATGGTTTGGGAACATGGACAGGAGATTTACTCGCCGTACAAAACAGGATTGGAATTTCAACCATATCCCTTTCAGTTCTGACTATAATTTCATTGGCGTTGAAACTTTCGTTGCTAAAACAACGGAAAAAACAACTGGGAGGAGGGCTATCCAGCAGTTGAACCTCAAACAAGTGCTGTTGGATTATGCTCAGGATTTTTTATCCCCATCTTTTCTCTATAACACTAATTTTCATGGAATGTTTCTCAAAAAGATGAGGATACCATTTTTACCTCAATACGCACAGCCGTGCCATTTCAGCTTCATCGTCAGGCCATGCCTGCTTTTTCATCAGAGGCAAGATTTTCTTTTTCCCTCGTTGCCCGCATCATAGGGTATAGTTGCATCAAGATTGATAGACCGCACGTTCAGGGATACCAGTTCCGAAACCCGGATTGCAGAATCATACAGAAGGATCATTATTGTCTGATCCCGTATATCAATCCTTGTAGGAGGTGGGGCGGCAAGCAACGAAGAAAGGTCTTCTTCCGAAATGATCTCACGCGTAAGTTTTGGCACCTTGAGGAATGATACATGTGATGCCGACAGTGCGACCGGCTGGATAAAAATATCTCGATCCGCAGCATACCACAGATACGCTTTGATTGCTGCAAGCGTTGTTTCCGCACTTCCGCTTTCTTTTAGAAACTCGAAAAAATTCAAGAGGAGATCATGCGTACTGTAACTGTAACCTCTCAAAGCATGGATTTTGAATACAAGGACGATGATGAAACAATCAAACGATTGTATGGGCCAGCATAGAATTATCCCGACTTTGCGATGAGGGATAATCTCAAAGTTGGGATAAGCGGTGTGAGAGGACGGCGGCTAATTACCGCCTCCTACTCGATTAAGATTCAATTTCCGACTGCTTTTTCGAGGTGACTATGTTAAAATAGGGAGTAGAATTTTTGTGAAAATCAGGGAGACCATCAATGTCCGAGAAATACATTATGGCTCTTGATTCCGGGACGACGAGCAACCGCTGCATTCTCTTCAACCGGAAGGGCGAGGTTGCCTCCGTATCTCAACGCGAATTCCGCCAGTACTATCCGAAACCGGGATGGGTCGAGCATGACGGAAATGAGATCTGGGCATCCCAGCTCTCGGTAGCGGTCGAAGCGATGCAGAAAATCAACATCACGGCGTCCGATATCGTTTCTATCGGAATCACGAACCAGCGAGAGACAACTCTGGTGTGGGACAAAAAGACCGGAGAGCCTGTTTATCATGCGATTGTCTGGCAGTGCCGCCGCACGGCGGATTATACCGATAAGCTCGCCGAAGAAGGATACGGCGGGATGATCCGCGAAAAAACAGGGCTTATTCTGGATCCATATTTTTCCGGCACAAAACTGAAGTGGATTCTGGATCACGTGGAAGGCGCCAGAAAGCGTGCTGAGAACGGAGAACTACTGTTCGGGACGGTGGAGACGTGGCTCATCTGGAAGCTTACCCGCAGGCGTGTTCATGTGACCGATTACTCGAACGCCTCCCGGACCATGCTGTTTAATATTCACACCCTGGACTGGGATGATGATATACTGAGGCTGCTGGATATTCCTAAGCAGATGCTCCCGAGAGTCGTACCTTCCAGCCAGGTCTACGGATTCAGCGATGAGTCCTTCTTCGGGCGTGAGATCCCCATCAGCGGCGCGGCAGGTGATCAGCAGTCTGCTCTGTTCGGACAGACCTGCTTTCAGCCGGGTGAGGTGAAGAACACCTACGGCACCGGTGGGTTCCTGCTCATGAATACCGGGGACAAACCGGTCACATCCAGCCACGGGCTGCTCACGACGATCGGGTGGGGGCTTGACGGCAAGATAACATACGCGCTGGAAGGCTCGATCTTTATTGCCGGCGCCGCTATCCAGTGGCTCCGGGATGAGATGCGTCTCATCGATTCCTCGGAAGACTCCGAGTACATGGCCAGAAAAGTCAAGGATACGGCTGGCTGTTATGTGGTTCCGGCGTTCGCCGGACTGGGAGCACCGCACTGGGATCCGTATGCGCGCGGAACAATCGTAGGTCTCACCCGGGGGGTGAACAAGTATCACATCATCCGGGCTACGCTGGATTCCCTGGCGTATCAGGTCAACGACGTCCTGAAGGCGATGTGCGCGGATTCCGGCATCGATCTGTATGCACTGAAGGTCGATGGCGGGGCAAGCCATAACAATTATCTGCTTCAGACGCAGGCAGACGTCAGCAACATTCCGGTCATGCGCCCGAAGTGCGTCGAGACGACGGCTATGGGTGCAGCCTATCTGTCAGGACTCGCGTCTGGTTTCTGGAACGACAGGGAGGAGCTGTCCCGGATCTGGAAGACGGACCGGACATTCCAGCCGTCGATTGACGAGGAGACCCGCAAGCGCAAGGTCGACGGGTGGAACAAGGCGGTCCGCTATTCGTTCGGATGGGCAAAAGAGGACTGGAACGACGGCCCGCTGCAGAAAACGAGCAGTAATTCGCTGCTCAAAGAATAAGGAGAAGCACATGTATGATGTAATCATCATCGGTGCCGGTGTCACGGGATGCTCCATCGCAAGAGAGCTTTCCCGCTATAAGCTCAGAACACTGGTACTGGAAAAGGGTGAAGATGTCTGCACCGGCACATCAAAGGCCAACTCGGCAATCGTGCACGCCGGCTATGACGCAGTTCCGGGGACGCTCAAGGCGAAACTCAACCGCCTCGGCAATGAGATGATGGGAGAGGTTGCGGATGATCTGGATGTCCCGTTCTCCCGAATCGGATCTTTTGTGGTGTGCCTGAAGAACGATGATCCGAAGAAACTGCAGGCGCTCTATGAGCGCGGTCTGGCCAATGGCATCAAAGGCCTGGAGATCATCACCGATATTGATCGTCTTCACGAGATGGAACCGAACCTGTCCGATGATGTTGTCTCTGCACTTTACGCGCCGACGGCCGGGATAATCTGTCCGTTCCTTCTCACAATCGCCATGGCGGAAAATGCGTATACCAACGGCGTGGAATTCCGATTCAATGAGGAAGTTTCTTCGGTTTCAAAGGAGGATGACGGCTCGTATGTTGTCAGGACCGCTGCCGGTGTGTACAACACCAGGACAGTCGTCAATGCGGCCGGTGTGTATGCTGATGCGATTCACAACATGGTGAGTGCGAAAAAGCTTCATATCACCGCGCGCAAGGGTGAGTACTGTCTGCTCGATCACACGGCCGGCGGACACGTGAAGCACACGATTTTCGTGCTGCCGAATGAGTTCGGCAAGGGTATTCTCGTATCCCCGACAATTCACGGTAACCTGCTGCTCGGACCGACTGCTGTTGACGTCGACGACAAGGAAGCGACCAATACGACCGGCGCCGGTCTTACGGAAGTCAACACCAAGTGCTTCCGCGGGGTGAAGAACATTCCGACAAGAGAGGTCATCACTTCATTTGCGGGATTGCGGGCTCATGAAGACGGAGATGATTTCGTCATCGGAGAGCCGGAAGATGCTGCCGGATTCTTCGACGCGGCCGGCATCGAATCGCCGGGTCTGACTTCGGCTCCGGCCATCGGCCGGACGCTTGCCGGGGAAATCGCTGAAAAGCTCAAGGCAGTAAAAAATGAGAATTTTAACGGCAGGCGCAAGGGCATCCTTGATCCGAAGAAGCTCACGCTGGAAGAACGCAATGAGCTGATCCGTAAAAACCCCGCGTACGGGACCATCATCTGTCGCTGCGAGTCCGTGACGGAAGGCGAGATTATCGACGCGATCACAAGACCTCTGGGCGCGAAGTCTCTTGACGGTGTCAAGAGAAGAGTGCGCGCTGGCATGGGGAGATGTCAGGGCGGCTTCTGCTCGCCGCGCGTCATGGATCTGCTGAAGAAATACCGGAACGTGCCGATGACGGATATCACCAAGAGCGGCGGAAAGTCGCAGATTGTGTTCGGTTACAGCAAGAGGAGTGAGGAGGTTTGAGACATATGAAGAACTGTGATCTGGTCATCATAGGCGGCGGCCCGGCCGGACTGGCGGCGGCTGTATCCGCATATGATGCCGGCATTCGGGATATCCTGATACTCGAGCGCGACAACTGTCTCGGCGGAATCCTCAACCAGTGCATTCACAACGGTTTCGGCCTGCATACATTCAAAGAAGAGCTGACCGGGCCGGAATACGCGGACCGTTTCATCCGTCAGGTACTCGAACGGAAGATCGAGTACAGACTCTCGACGATGGTCATGGATATCACACCGGACAAGATTGTGACAGCCATGAATCGTGAGGATGGCATGTTCCAGCTGAAAGCCAGGGCTGTCATCCTGGCCATGGGGTGCCGCGAGAGGCCAAGAGGGGCCTTGAATATCCCGGGTTTTCGTCCGGCGGGAATTTTTTCCGCCGGCACGGCGCAGCGCCTGATCAACATCGAGGGGTATATGCCGGGACGGGAAGTTGTCATTCTCGGATCTGGTGACATTGGCCTCATCATGGCAAGGCGTATGACGCTGGAGGGGGCGAAAGTCAAGGTGGTGGCCGAGATCATGCCATATTCCGGTGGCCTGAAGCGGAACATCGTACAGTGCCTGGATGACTTTGGCATCCCGCTCAAGCTGTCCCACACGCTTGTGGATATCCGTGGCAAGGAAAGAGTCGAGGGTGTCACCATCGCGCAGGTAGACGAACACATGAAGCCTATCCCGGGAACCGAGGAGGACTACAGCTGTGATACAGTTCTGCTGTCAGTCGGGCTCCTCCCGGAGAATGAGCTGAGCAAGTGTGCCGGCGTGGCGTTGAATCCGGTGACAAGAGGTGCCTTTGTCAATGACCGGCTCGAGACAAGTATTGACGGCGTCTTTGCCTGCGGGAATGTTCTGCACGTTCACGATCTGGTCGACTATGTGTCCGAAGAGGCAGCGTCGGCCGGGCGCCACGCGGCGGAATACATCACGAGCGGTGAGAAGAAGAGCGATTCGGCTGTTCCGGTCAGAGCCGTCGACGGCGTGCGCTACACGGTTCCGACAACGGTTGACCCGAAGCTGTGCGACGAAATGGTGACCGTGCGCTTCCGCGTCGGAAAGGTCTTCAAGAATTCTTTCATCAGCGTTTATCTGGACGATGAGCGGATCCAGCACCGGAAAAAGCAGATCATGGCTCCGGGCGAGATGGAGCAGGTGATCCTTCCGAAGAAGACCCTGCTTGCCAGAGACGGCCTGAAGGAAATTACAGTCAGAATCGAGGAGGCCTGAAGATGGTTGAGACAAAGCATCTTACCTGTATCTGCTGCCCGATGGGCTGTCAGATTTCAGTGGACATGGAAGACGGAAAGGTATTGAAGATCACCGGCAATACCTGCAAGAGAGGCGAGATCTATGCCGCAAAGGAAGTTGTTTCCCCGACCCGCGTCGTGACGACAACAGTCAAGGTAGACGGCGGTGAACTTCCGGTGGTGTCCGTCAAGACAGAGAAAGACATCCCGAAGGGAAAGATCTTCGATGTCATGTCGGTTGTCGAGGAGATCCACGTGAAAGCCCCGGTTGCAATCGGAGATGTGATCCTGCCGGACGTGGCGGGAACCGGCGTGAACATCGTTGCGACCAAGAACATCGCGAAGGCAGGGTGAAAGTACAGCAGCAGAAGAGCGTTGGTGCGGGACTGCCCGTAAGGCGGATATACATATGTTTGACAGAGGCAGGGACGGGCTGCAGGGAGCCTGTCTCTGCCTTTATTGATCCGGAAATGTTAAGCTTTTATAAAATTAGCACTCACCTGTTGACAGTGCTAACAATGCGTGGTAGAAATGATGATGTGAAAGGAAACAAGAGGATCCGGCAGGAGGAATAAGCAACAGATTCCATGCGGGATCCCGTATGAAAGAAGGTGATACCATGAACATCAGCAAGTTTACGCAGAAATCCATCGAGGCGCTCAACGGAAGCGAGAAGGTGGCTTATGAACACGGCAACCAGACAATCGATCAGGAACATTTTCTGTACAGCCTGATGACGGTCGAGGACAGCCTTATCGCCAGCCTGATCGAGAAGATGGGTATCGATAAAAAGAGTTTCATGCAGAGTCTTGACGATCTTCTTCAGAAGAAAGTCAAGGTCTCCGGCTCCAATGTACAGAGACAGATCAGTCCGTCGCTTAACGACGCACTGCTGGGGGCCGAAGATATTGCAAAGCGCATGGGTGATTCCTATGTGTCGGTTGAACACCTGTTTCTCTCGCTGATCGCTTCTCCTAATGAGGGAATCAAAGGTCTTTTCCGCCAGTACGGCGTCACGAAAGACCAATTCCTGAAGGCGCTGCAGTCAGTCAGAGGGGATCAGGCAGTGACAACCGATAACCCGGAAGTCACGTACGATACACTCAGAAAATACGCCACGGATATGACCGAGGCGGCACAGGAAGGCAAGCTCGATCCGGTCATCGGCCGGGATGAGGAGATCCGCAATGTGATCCGGATTCTTTCCCGCAAGACCAAGAACAACCCGATTCTCATCGGTGAGCCGGGCGTGGGCAAGACGGCCGTCGTGGAGGGACTCGCGCAGCGGATCGTCCGCAAAGATGTGCCGGAAGGACTGAAGAACAAGAAGCTGTACTCTCTGGATATGGGATCGCTCATAGCCGGAGCCAAGTACAGAGGTGAGTTTGAGGAGAGACTGAAAGGCGTCCTGAACGAAGTCAGAAAGAGTGAGGGACAGATCATCCTCTTCATCGATGAGATCCA
>DGVL01000055.1:0-972 GCA_002394965.1 Lachnospira sp. UBA4285 | reverse complement strand
GCTCCATGGATGCCGGCAACATGCTAAAGCCGATGCTCGCCAGAGGTGAGCTGCACTGCATCGGTGCGACGACGCTTGACGAGTACAGGAAGTATCTGGAGAAGGACGCGGCGCTGGAGCGGCGTTTCCAGCCGGTCATGGTCGACGAGCCGACGGTGGAGGATACCATCTCTATTCTTCGCGGTCTGAAGGAACGCTATGAGAACTATCACGGCGTGAAGATAACGGACGGTGCGCTCGTCTCGGCTGCGACGCTGTCGAAGCGTTATATCTCCGACCGTTTCCTGCCGGACAAGGCGATTGACCTTGTAGATGAGGCATGCGCCATGATCAAGACCGAGCTCAACTCCATGCCGTCGGATCTGGATGAACTGCACAGGAAGATCATGCAGCTGGAGATCGAGCAGACAGCGCTCAAGAAAGAGACAGACAACTTGAGCCGGGAGCGGCTTGCCGATCTGGAAAAGGAACTGGGTGAACTGAACAGTCAGTACTCCAGCAAACTGGCCAGATGGAAGAACGAAAAAGCTGCCATCGACGAGACACATAAGCTGAAGGATAAAATCGAGAAGCTGCACACCGAGATCGAAAAGGCTCAGCGCGACTATGATCTGGACAAGGCCGCGAAACTGCAGTACGGCGAGCTGCCGCAGGCTGAGGCACAGCTGGCGCAGGCGGAGAAGAAAGTGTCTGAAAAAGACATGGATCTTGTGCACGAGAGTGTCACAGAGAATGAGATCGCCAGAATTGTGTCCCGCTGGACCGGCATCCCGGTTGCCAGACTCTCGGAGACGGAACGGCAGAAGACGCTTCATCTGGAAGATGAGCTGCACAAGCGGGTTATCGGACAGGACGAAGGCGTGCGCAAAGTGACGGAAGCCATCATGCGCAGCAAGGCCGGCATCAAGGATCCGAGCAAGCCGATCGGCTCGTTCATGTTCCTCGGACCCACCGGCGTCGGCAAGACCGAGC
>DGVL01000140.1 GCA_002394965.1 Lachnospira sp. UBA4285 | reverse complement strand
CGCTCTGGAATATGCGGCCCGTGGGTGGGCAGTTTTTCCATTAGCTCCGGGGCATAAAGAGCCTCTAATTCCAAGGGAAGAGGGCGGAAAAGGCTTTAAGGACGCCACAACAGACACGAAAATGATCCGCGAGTGGTGGGCTAAATACCCAACGGCTGGCATAGGAATAGCAACCGGCGAGGTGTCAGGCGGGCTTCTTGTAATCGATCTTGATAATAAAAAGGGGAACAACGCGCCTGAGGGGCTTAAGAAATGGGCGGCAATGAACGGACCGCTGCCCGAAACGCTTACGGTAAAAACACCGTCGGGCGGCGGCAGACACTTGTACTACCATGCGGATGTCGTGCTGTCTTCCCGGGCAGGCGTAAGGCCCGGCGTGGACGTTCGGGCTAACGGCGGGTATGTTGTTGCGCCGCCGTCAGTCTTTAATGGCAGACACTATCGATGGGAAAATCCCGGAACCGACCCGGCGGAGATCAACGAAAGCGGGCTGGATTTTATCAAGTTTTACGGGGAGGCTGAGTCTGAAGTTAAGCAGAACGCCGCCAAACAGAAGGACCCAACCGAAAAGCCGGGCTATATCGGCGCATTCTGCCGGGCCCATGATATCCCGGACGCAATCAACGTATTCTTGCCCGGGGTGTACACCCCTACGGACAAACCGGACCGTTACACATACGCGGCAGGGTCTACCACCGGCGGGCTTGTGGTGTACGACGGGGGGAGGTTTGCTTACTCGTTCCACGGAACAGACCCGGCGCGCAACAGGCTGTGCAACTCTTTTGATCTTGTGAGAATTCATCTATACGGAAAGCTCGACGAAAGTATCCCGGACACCGCCCCGGTCGAGGAGCGCCCGAGCTTCAAAGAAATGCTTAAGCTTGCTCAAGATGACCCGGAGACACGCGACGAGTACAACCGATCAAGTGGCGTTCCGGCGGGACTTATCGTGAAATTACAGAAACTTAATGCGGCGCAGGCTAAGAATTATGAGCGAGACGACAAGGGCGCGGGGCGGCTATTTGCAGACACATTCAAGGATGTCAACCGATACTGCCCGGAGTGGAAAAGTTGGGCGTTTTACGACGGGAAACGCTGGAAGCGGGACACCGGGGCTATGAAAGCAAGACAATCCGGGAAGCTTCTGTCAGACGCGCTTATGATTTATGCACCGCAAGCGGGGCTGCCGGAAAAAGAAAAGGGCGAATATTACAGCTATTGCGCCGGCTTTGGGCATCTGCCTCGCAGAGAGCGGATGATTAACGACGCAGAAAGTGAGAATGTCTTCTCACCCGGCGAACTTGACAGCGAACCGCTATTACTGAACGTCAACAACGGCGTGCTCGACTTTCGGAACAATGCCGTGAACTTCCGAGAGCATTCCCCGGAGCTTCTTCTTGGGAAGCTTGCCACGGCTAATTATGATCCCGATGCCCGCTGCCCAGTATGGACGAAATTCATAGATGACATCATGTCGGGCGACGCGGAAAAAATTGACTATCTGCAACGCTGGGCGGGGCTGTGCCTTACGGGTATTGCCCGGGAAGAGTCAATGCTGATTCTTTACGGTCCAACAACTCGAAACGGCAAGTCTACCTTTGTCGAAACGCTGAAAAGTATGCTGGGCGATTATGCGGTCACGATCCAGCCGGAAACAATCGCGCAGCGGAAGCGGAACAGCAGCAACGCGTCAGGAGATATAGCCCGGCTTGCCGGGGCGCGTCTTGTGATCGCACCGGAGCCGCCTAAAGGTATGCTCTTTGACGCCGCTGTCCTGAAAGCAATGACCGGGCGCGACACGATAACCGCCCGGGCGATGTACGAGCGAGAAGTTGAATTTAAGCCGTGCTACAAGATCATTATGAACACAAATTATCTCCCGAGCATCAACGACGACACGCTTTTTACCAGTGAACGCATTGAAGTGCTCACATTTGACCGGCATTTTGACGACATCGAACAGGACAAGGGACTGAAGGACAAGCTGCTTGAGCCGTCCGAGCTCTCCGGAGTGCTCAATTGGATGATCTGTGGATTGAATAGATATTTGCAGAGCGGGCTTACTCCGCCCGCGTCGGTACGGGCAGCCGTTGAAGAATATCGTAGTAAAAGCGACCGCATTGGAAACTTTTTTGCGGATTGTCTGAAGGAAAGCCCGGGAGGAGTTCTAGCCGGTACGGACGTCTACAATTCATACCGCGGGTGGTGCCTCCGCAGCGGGTTAACCGCTGAGGGCAAATTTAGCTTCTTTGAGTCCCTACGGAGGCGCGGGCTTCTGAAGGCAAGCGCTACAATCAACGGCGAGCACAAGCGCAACGTTGTCTGCGGGTTCGTCCCTACCAACGACTATTTGTAAGGGCTCAAACCTATAAAGGCCCCATCCGGGCAAAAAGGGAAAACTGTGTACAAACTTTCTACACGAGGAACTCTATAGAAAACTTTGTACAAGATTTTCCCACTTTGCCCGGCTAAAGTAAAATCACACCGTTAACCCCCGGAGGAAGGCTGAAAACATGTCAAAAACATATAGGGAAATTATAGAAGATATGCTTACAGAAGGTTATGACCGTCTTAGTGAATTGGAAAAATCGAAAACCTGTGCATCTGTCGGGACTGCACTATTCCATCAAACGTTCGACAATATTTCCGACGAAACGCTACTGAGGATACTTCCCGTTATTCACGACGCGCAAGATATAATAGACCTGCGCTGGAAAGCTTATAAAAAACGGTTAAAAAAGACCGACCCGCGGGATCAGGAATGGGAAGAACTGTCTAAGGAATACGAGAAAGCCTTTGCTTTTGCTCAGGCGCTAGCTTTTGCTTGCGACCGCGCAAGAGGTGATTATTCACAAAAGTAAAGATTAAATGTATCGCCTCTGCCGCCAATCCGCGCGACGGGCAGCGGCTTACACACCCATAAGAGCATATAAACTCTTTCAATCCGTTTTAATCGGTGTTATCTTGTGGTTGAAGTGATACGAGCCGCGCCACAAGAGAAGGGAGCGAGACAATGAAAGTGGCGGGCATGAGAAAAAGACAAGATGGGACATGGGAATATCGCTTTACAGTGAACGGCAAGAGGTATTCCGTATACGGCAAGACGGCGAAAGCGTGCCGCGAGACCGAGGCAAAGAAGCGCCTTGAGATCGCCGAGGGTGTAACGAACAATAAGACTGTGACGCTTAAGGAGTACACGGAACAGTATTTTGAGCAGAAGCGCGGGACGGTCAAGGAAAGCACAATTCATACTGAGCGCATGGCGCTTGCACCGGTCCTTGAAGCAATCGGCAGCATGAAGGTACACAAGATCGACCGGCAGACGGTCATATCCATGCAGCGTATGCTCAAAGACAAGGGAATTACCCCGCAGGGCGTCAACTATCGCACCGGACTACTGCACGCGATACTCAAAACGGCTTGTTATGATGGGCTTATCAGGACTAACCCGTGCGAGGGTGTAAGACGGCAGCGAGTGACAGCAAAGCCCGCGAGGGAAACCATACACAGAGCGCTTACAAAGCAGGAACAAGCGGCATTTTTAGAAGCGGTCAAGGACTCATGGAATTATGAGCTGTATCTAACGGCGCTTCAAACCGGAATGCGGTTAGGTGAACTAGGGGCGCTTACATGGGCAGCGGTTGACACGAGCAAGAACTTAATCCGCGTCAAGCAGACCGAAACACTCACCGAGGACGGAAAGGGAATCACAGGAACACCAAAGACAAAAACGTCTCTGCGGGATATTCCGCTCTCCCCTGAGGTCAGGAAGGTGCTTGTGCGGCAGCGGGCAAAGGTGCTTGCGAGGTTCGGAAAATGTGCACCGCTCTATGTGTTTCCGGCGTATAATGGCGGGTTCTTACGGTCGGGCACGGTCAATCAGGAAATAAAACGTGCCTGCGAGGCGGCAGGGATCCAGCACTTTGCATTCCATGCTTTCCGGGACACGTTCGCAACGCGGGCGGTTGAGTCCGGCATGAACATGAAAACGCTGCAAGAGGTGCTAGGGCACGCTTCTTTTGCAATGACTAGCGACTTATACGCTCATGTGCTGCCGGATACCAAAGAGCAGGAACTTCTTGCAGTAAATTTCGGACTGTGAGGCATACCCCATCTATACCCCACAACATACCCCATTTTTACGGGGTATCTATTGAACGGCAGACAACAAGAAATAACCGCAATTGAAAAGGCGGGGCTAAAAGAACGCCGCAGCCAAGCGGCTTTCACTGGGACAGCTTGAAGAACATTAACGAAAATCAAAAGGGTACTGCTAGAAGTATAAGTATTCCATGCAGGGGTGCGTGACATCATTCTTCCAGCCGCTTTTCAGAATGGATGACAGCAGGAAGAGTGCTTTAGGTGGTATTATGTTGGGATTTCTCATACTTGTTTTCATCGTCATCTGCTTTTTTAAACTGACGGGGGTTGTACTGCACGTTGCCGGCAGGGTTATCGGGGGCCTTCTGGGTATCTTCGGATGGCTGATCCTCATGGCGCTCGCGGTGACGCTCTTTGGCATGGCTCTGTACATTCTGCCGGTGATTCTGTTCATCGGCGTCATTGCTCTTGTCGCAGGACTTTCATCGTAAGGAGAACAATCAGGGGGACGCCTATGGTCATGATACTGGCAGCGGCCGCTGTTATCTACTACGCTTTAGCAGTTAAACGCCGGAACCGCTTTCTGTCAGCAGCTCTGTACGGACTGCTCGGGATCGGCTGGCTGTATTTTTTCCATCCGCCGCTCAACGTTCACTCGTATGAATTCTGGCTTTTTATATGGCTGATGATCTGCATCGGAGCGCTTCTGCTTGTGAGGAAAAAGGGCCCGGAGATTGCCCTTGTCCGCAGCAGCGGGAAGAAAGTCAGGAAATCCGATGAGGTGACATTTCCGCTTTTCAGGAAAGCTCTGATTGCACTGGCTGTGTTTGCGGCGTGCTGGGCTGTCATTGATATCGCGAGCTCGCCGCTGTTTCACGCAGGCGGGTACGCGCAGCGCATCGCGGTCAGCGAGGTGAGCTTTTCGGAGATTCCGTCGTTTAATTTTCAGGAGACGGCAATCATCGACCGCGAGAGTGCGCAGCTGGTCGGAGACAAGGTCATGGGCGAAATGACGGACCTTGTGTCACAGTTTGATGTGAGCACCGAGTACAATCAGATCTCCTACGAGCAGGGCACCTACCGCGTCACACCGCTTGCCTACAGCGGATTCATCAAGTACATGCGAAACCGCGTGCAAGGTGTGCCCGGGTACATTCTTGTCAACACGACGACCGGAAATGCACAGCTCACCAGGCTTGAGAGGAAGATGAGATATGTGCCGTCGGGGTATTTTAATGACAATCTCTACCGTCGTCTTCAGTTTGCATATCCGACGGAGTTGTTCGGGACGCCCACATTTGAAATTGACGATGAAGGGAACCCGTATTATGTCTGCACGACGTACACGTACACCGGGCTGCACGCCATGAAGAAGGTGACGGGAGTCGTCCTGTATGATCCGACGAACGGGAGTTCATCAAAATATACTCTGCAGGATGTCCCGTCCTGGGCTGACCGGGTGTACCCGGAGTCGCTGATCGACGTGGAACTCAATGACTACGGAAGATATCAGAAAGGCTTTTTCAATTCTATCTTCGGGCAGGAAGGCGTCATCCGGACGTCGGAGGGGTATAACTACATCTCCAAGGATGGTGACATCTGGCTGTATACGGGCATGACGAGCGCTGCCAGCGATCAGTCCAATATCGGATTCATGCTGGTGGATCTGCGGACACACAGAGCTCAGTACACGACGGTCAGCTGTGCGACGGAGACGGCCGTCATGGCCAGCGCCGAGGGCGAAGTGCTGAACTACGGCTATAAAGCTACCTTCCCGACGCTTATCAATGCGGGAGGCAAGCCGGTATACCTGTTGTCCTTGAAAGACAGCGCAGGGCTCATCAAGATGTACGCGATGGTCGACGCGCAGGATTATCAGCAGGTCTACACCGCAAGGGCGGAGAAGGACAGCGGTAGCGCGATTACGGGCCTTTTGAAGCAGACAGGAGGTGGTGCCGGATCAGCGGGGAATGCGGTCTCCGTTACATTTGCGATTGAGGCGCTGAACCAGATGAATATTAACGGCAGCACAGTTTTATTTCTAAAGGGGGAGGGACAGATCTATCGTTTGGATATCAGCGAGGAGAATGCGGCAGAAACGGCATTCCTGGCAGTCGGGGACCAGATTACCTGCACGTATTATGAAGACGGCACAGGGACGCGCAGGATCCTGGATCTGCAGTAAACGCTGTAAGGCGGCACCGGAAACAGTCATACGATGACCTGTGCGGTGCCGTCTTACAAGCAGTTTTAACCTGTGTCAGATGGAGATGATCCCGAGAGCATTCAGGATGGAGCTGATCAGAATCAGTATCAGGAAGACCGGTGCCAGATAACGGATGAACAGGTGGAAGATCTTTTTTCGCCTGAAAGTCTTCGAGGAGGCCTCCACTTCCCTGTCGATGCGGTCGGTTCCGACAACTTTCCAGATCAGGACACAGGTCGCAAGTGCCGCGACCGGCATCATGACGGAGTTGGTGAGAAAGTCAAAGAAATCCAGGATCGCCATGCCGAGGATCTTTACACTGCTCAGTGCGCCGTAGCTCAGGGATGAGGATACGCCGAAAGCACCCATGATGCCGCACATGATCAGCGCACATTTTGGCCGGGAAAGGTGCAGCTCGTCTTCCAGTGTGTTAATGCTGGTCTCCATCAGGGAAATTGCACTTGTGAGAGCCGCCAGCAGAAACATGGTGAAGAAGGCAATGGCGACGATGGTTCCGCCTTTCATGCTGGTGAAGACCTGTGGGAGCGTGATGAATGTCAGGGACGGACCAGCGTGAAGCTTTGAAATGTCCCCGTCAAAAAAGGAAAAGACGCTCGGAATGATCATCAGGCCTGCCAGAATCGCAACACCTGTGTCAAAGAATTCGAGCTGACCGGTGGAACGGTCTATGTCGACATCCTTGTTGAGATACGATCCATACGTGTACAGAATCCCCATCGCGATGGACAGAGAGTAGAACATCTGCCCCATGGCCGCCACCACGGACATCCAGGAGAAGTGTGAGAAATCCGGTATCAGGAAATACTGCACGCCGGCCAGTGCCCCGGGACGGGTTATGGAATATATGGCGACAAAGACTGCCAGGATAAGCAGGACCGGCATCAAAACCTTTGAGAGCTGTTCGATGCCTTTCTGAACCCCGGAGAGGATGACGGTAAATACGATGGCACTGAAAATTGCGAAGAACAGGACGACCGAGCGGCTGTCGGAGATGAAACTGCTGAAATAGCCGTCCGAACTGATGGTTTTCACGTCTTCGCTCAGATATGCCGTCAGGTATTTTAATACCCAGCCGCCGATCACGCTGTAATAGGGGACAATCAGCATCGGAACAATGGCATTGATCCACCCTCCGGCTCTGAGAATCCGCCCGGCGCCGAGCTTGCGAAAGGCACCGATCGGGCCGCGCCGGGTCATGCGGCCCAGGGATGTCTCGGCGATTATAAGCGTGTACCCGAACGTGACTGTGAGAATGATATAGACGAGCAGGAACATACCGCCACCATAGCGCGCGGCAAGATACGGGAAACGCCAGATATTGCCAAGACCGATGGCGCTTCCGGCTGCCGCGAGCACATAGCCGATCCGACCGCTGAAAGCTGCCCGATTCTCTTTTGATTCCGAATTCTGCAAAAGCTGATACCTCTCTTTGTGCGAGTTGTCTGCCATTATACACGCTGGCAGGACCGGATGCACGCTTTAGTCTGAGATGTCGGAATCCAGCTGGATCTCAACGGTATACTCCGGGAATGCTGCGGATACCTCCTTGAGAATTCTGTCATAGAGCCGGCGGCGGTCCTTCGCGTCGAAGCTGATGATGATATCGAAATTGATCGTCTTTTCGGAGCGGTCAAGGTAGAAGCCATGCATCTGGAGGACATCCGGATATTTCTCGAGGATGTCGCGGATCTGCTTTTCGATCGCGGCAGCTTCTTTATCATGAATATTCATGGAATACACCGAGATACCGGTCAGAATGACGTGGTTTTTCCGGAAGACATTTACTGCGATTCTGCGCTCGAGTTCATCCAGTTCCCGGGCTGTCATATTCTCCGGAACCGCGATGTGAACAGAGCCGATCTGACGGTTCGGGCCATAGTTATTGATGATGAGGTCGTATGCGCCGTATACACCGTCTGTCTCACTGATCGTCTGTTTCACGGCCTGTGATGTCTCAGCATCGATGCGCTCGCCGAGGACTGTGCTTATCGTGTCGCGCAGCATCTCCAGTCCGGATTTGATGATGACAACGGAGATGATGGCACCGAGCCACGCCTCGATCCGGATGTTGAAGAGCAGATAGAGCGCGGCGGCCGCAAGGGTAGAGGCGGAGATGACCGAGTCGTGCAGAGCGTCACTTCCGGACGCCACGAGTGAGTCAGACTTCACGGTCTTGCCTTTGCTTTTCACGTAAAGCCCCAGAACAATCTTAGCGATGACGGCGACGGCGATGATAATAAGCGCGGTTGCCGAGTAGTCCGGAGTCTGCGGGTGAAGAATCTTGTCCACAGATTCCCGGAGAGAAGAGATACCGGCGTAGAGCACGATCACCGAGATGATCATAGCACTTAAGTTCTCAATGCGCCCGTACCCGAGCGGATGCTTCTTGTCCGGCTCTTTTCCGGCCAGCCTGGTGCCGATGATTGTGATGACCGATGAGAGTGCGTCGCTCAGATTGTTCACGGCATCCATCACGATGGCCACGGAGTTGGAGAGCATTCCTATGAATGCCTTGAAACCTGCCAGCATGACATTGACGAGAATTCCGATGACGCTGGCACGGATGATAGTTTTACTGCGGCTGTTGTCCATAATTCCCCCTGTTTCAGAAATAATCCATGATTATAAGCCGGTTTCAGGGAGAATTCAATTGCGGTATGATAATAAGAACAGATATTAAGCGTGCAAATGGAGAATGACATGAAGAAAGAGAAAATCGTACTTAATAATGAAAGAAATGTGTCACTGACCTGCTATCTGCAGGAGACGGGAGGAGAATTCCGATATGTGACCAGACGCCCTGCGGTTCTTATTCTGCCCGGCGGCGGGTATCAGTTCTGCTCGGACAGAGAGGCGGATCCTGTCGCGTTCCCGTATCTGAGGAGCGGATACGATGCGATGATCCTTCGCTATTCGGTCGGAGAGGACAGCGTCTGGCCCAATCCGCTGAATGACTACGAGCAGGCGATGCGTTATATCCGCAGCAGAGCAGACGAGTGGAAGCTGTATCCGGACAAGATCGCGGTCATCGGATTTTCAGCCGGCGGTCATCTGGCTGCCTGCGCAGCGGCTATGTCAGAGAACCGCCCGAATGCCGCGATTCTCGGCTATGCTGTGACGGCCGGGAGTTTTATCCGTGAGTGCTGTCCGAGTGCCCCGGACGTGATTTCGAGGGTCGATGAGAAAACCTGCCCGTGTTTTCTGTTTGCGACGCGCAATGACAGCGTCGTGCCGATTCAGAACACGGTACAGATGATGGAGGCGCTGGATAAGGCCGGCGTTTCATTTGAAGGCCACATCTATGCGTACGGCCCCCACGGATTTTCCACGGCAGATACTTCGGTTCAGTCACCGGACAGTGCCATCTGTTCGCGCGCCGGGAACTGGGTGGGCGATTCAATCGCGTGGCTCAGAGATGTTTTCGGAGATTTCTCATCTGACGGCATGACACAGCCCCGGTGCGGGGCGCATGTGAACGCAGATGCGGATGCATTTCTGTCGGTTTACTGCACGCTTTCCCGTCTGGCGGGCAATCCGGAAGCGATGAAGATCTTATCCACGCTTTTTGCACAGCTTAAATGGAACGGAGGCGGTACGATGCCAGATCCGAATGCGGACAATTTCAGTCACGGAATGGCGGGGCGCATGAAACTGTGTGATGCGCTCGCCTATGTTCACGTCGCACCGGAAGTGATAGAACGCATTGATGGTCAGCTGAAGAAGATTCCCAATATCTGATATGACGCAGAGTGGGAGAAGCGAAAGGGCTTTCAGGTTTCTGCCTGAGAGCCTTTTTTATATTCCGCTGCCGGCACGGATATCAGCGAGAGTATAGGATATAACTAATATTATTTACAACTGGCAAAATGCATCACATTATCAGGCGCCGCCGATGGATTTTTGACAGAAAGCCATACATAATACACAAAGCAAAGAACGAAAATTATACAATAATAACAAATTATACAATCATTCACAAGAACTACTTGCATCTATTTTGTGAAAGTGTTAAAAGATAATCAGAAACGTTACCGGAAACGATACCGATAACATTCCCGGAACCGTTTACGATACGGGCCGGCGAGAATAGTTGTAAAGCACAGTACTCTATAGCGGAGCATCTGCTCCGGTTTGCCCCCGGGAGGGCAGAAAGGGAAAACTTATGAAGAATGTAAAACGTTTCGCGGCGCTTGGAATGACGGCAGCCATGGCAGTCACAGCGCTGGCAGGCTGCGGCGCTGCAAGCTCATCTGCTGGCGGAGCAACATCAGCAGGAGCACAGTCCACTACAACAAAGGCTGCAGCGTCCACCACAAAGGCCGCTTCGGGTTCTACAGCCTCTTCTGCCGGTAAGGTTTACTATCTGAATTTCAAGCCGGAGCAGGCTGATCAGTGGGTTGCACTCGCAAAGAAATATACAGAGGAGACCGGCGTACAGGTAAATGTACAGACAGCGGCTTCCGGAACATACGAGCAGACGCTGAAATCCGAGATGGCCAAGTCGGAAGCGCCGACCCTCTTCCAGGTCAACGGACCGGTCGGGCTGGCGAACTGGAAAGACTACTGCCTGGATCTGAAGGACACCGATGTGTACAAGGATCTGCAGAGCGATGACTATGCACTCAAGGATACTGACGGATCCATCAAGGGCATTGCCTATGTCATCGAGACATACGGAATCATCTACAACAAGGGCCTTCTTGGCAAGTACTGCCAGCTTGACGGCGCAAAGATCAAAGATGCGTCTGAGATCACGAGCTTTGACAAGCTGAAGGAAGTTGCCGATGATATCCAGGCCAAGAAGGATGCTCTCGGTGTCGAAGGCGCCTTTACCTCCGCCGGCTTTGATTCCTCTTCTGACTGGCGCTTCAAGACGCATCTTGCCAACCTCCCGATTTACTATGAGTACAAGGCTGAGAACGAGACTTCGACAGCAGCCATCAAGGGAACCTATCTTGACAACTTCAAGAAGGTGTTCGACATGTACATCACCGATGCTACCTGCGAGCCTACGCTTCTCTCCGGAAAGACCGGCGATGATGCAGCCTCGGAATTCGCTCTGGGTGAAGCTGTTTTCTATCAGAATGGTACATGGGCTTATAACGACATCAAGGGCAATGAAGTGGCTGATGATGATCTGGGAATGCTTCCGATCTTCTTCGGCGTGGATGATGCAAAGCAGGGACTCTGCACCGGTTCCGAGAACTACTGGTGCATCAATTCCAAGGCCAGCGCTGATGACATTCAGGCGACTAAGGACTTCCTGAAGTGGGTTGTTGAGTCCGATGAAGGTCGCAAGTCTCTGTCCACGGATATGGGCTTCGTTACTCCGTTCAAGACATTCTCGGATTACCTTCCGGCCAATCCGCTTGTCAAGGCAGCCAATGAGTACAACAAGGACAAGACCCCGGTTTCCTGGAATTTCACCACGATGCCAAGTGAGCAGTGGAAGAATGACCTCGGCTCCGCAATGCTTGAGTACGCACAGGGCACCGGCGAGTGGGATGCTGTAAAGACAGCATTCGTCGACGGATGGGCTGCAGAGTACAAGGCTGCAAAATCATAAAGAATACAGACAGCTGTTCCTCAAAGCACGGATGAATACAGTGTTTTAAACAAAAGCTTGAGATGGCCTCCGGCAGGTAACACAATGCCTGACCTGAGGCCATTTTTAGCAGAAGACAGGAGAGGAGTTCTTATGGAAAAAGCGATAAAACGGTATCTTCCGATTTTCGTTCTTCCAACACTCATTGCATTTACAGTCGGATTTATTGCTCCGTTTATTGTCGGCATCTATCTTTCCTTCTGCAAGTTCACGACAATTACGGACGCAAAGGTGATCGGTTTCTCCAACTACGCGAAGGTGTTCCAGGACGACACATTTGTCCATTCGCTGTGGTACACGACCCTCTTTACAATCATCACAATGGTCCTCATCAATTTCCTTGCATTTGTCGTAGCGCTGGCTTTGACAAAAAAGATCCGGGGATCATACCTGTTCCGCACAATTTTCTTCATGCCGAACCTCATCGGCGGAATTGTTCTGGGCTACATCTGGAGCCTGCTTCTCAACGGCATTCTCGCGTACTGGAGCAAGACCCTGACGTACAACGCGACATACGGCTTCTGGGGAATGGTGATCCTGCTTCTCTGGCAGCAGATCGGCTATATGATGATCATCTATATTGCCGGTATTCAGAATATTCCGGGAGAACTGATCGAGGCAGCCAAGATTGACGGCGCCACGAAATGGCAGCAGCTGCGCTATGTGACGCTTCCGATGCTCCGCTCCTCAATCACGGTATGCACGTTCCTGACACTAACCAATGGCTTCAAGATGTTCGACCAGAACCTGGCCCTGACGAACGGCGAGCCGTCCGAAAAGTCCGAGTTGCTGGCCATGAACATTTACACCACATTCTACGGCCGCCCGGGCTGGGAGGGCGTCGGACAGGCAAAGGCTGTTATCTTCTTCCTGATTGTAGGAGCCGTTGCCCTGACGCAGAACTATCTGTCACGCAGAAAGGAGGTACAGCAGTAATGAAACTTGCGAAGAAAAAAGGAAGTGTGGCGCTGACTGTACTGTTTGCGATTATTTCAGTATTTTACGTGTACCCGATCGCGCTGGTGGTTCTTAACTCGTTCAAGAAGAAGACTTATATCTCGAAGATGCCGTTTGCCTTTCCGAATGCCAAGAGCTTTGTGGGAATCGACAATTACATCTCCGGTATTCAGAAGACGGATCTGCTCAGAGCTGCCGGTGTGTCGCTCTTTGTCACAGTTTTCTCGGTTGCTGTCATCATCCTGTGCACGTCGATGTGCGCATGGTATATCACGAGAGTACACAACAAGTTCACGGCAAGTATCTATTATCTGTGCCTGTTCTCCATGATTGTGCCGTTCCAGATGGTTATGTTCCCGCTCAGCAAGATCGCGAACATGCTGCATCTTTTCAATCCGCTGGGATTGGTGTTCATCTATCTCGGATTCGGCGCGGGGCTTGCGGTGTTTATGTTCACCGGCTTTGTGAAGTCCATACCGATTGCAGTTGAGGAGGCGGCTATGATCGACGGCTGCACGCCGCTGCAGACATTCTTCCATGTCGTCATGCCGATCATGAAGCCGACCTGTATTACGGTCGCCATTCTCGAGACCATGTGGGTGTGGAACGACTATCTGCTTCCGTCGCTGACTCTGGATCTGAAGAAATACAGAACTATTCCAATCGCTGTTCAGTACCTGAAAGGCGGCTATGGTTCTGTGGATATGGGAGCCATGATGGGAACCCTTGTACTCTCCATTATCCCGATTATCGTCTTCTACGCTTTCTGCCAGAAATATATCATCGAGGGGGTTGTTGCAGGTGCGGTCAAGGGTTGATGCAGCCCGCAAAGTAATAGAACAGGAGGACGCGCGTGAATACGAACACAGAACCAATGACAGATAATACGAGACGTGCCGCGGGAATCCTGATGCCGATATTTTCGCTTCCGGGGCGATACGGGATCGGAACGCTGGGGCAGGAGGCGTATCGCTTCGCTGATTTTCTGGAGAAGAGCGGTCAGACGTACTGGCAGGTTCTTCCGATCGGCCCGACGGGGTACGGCGACTCTCCGTATCAGAGTTTTTCCACATTTGCCGGGAATCCGTACTTTATCGACCTGAAGACGCTTGTTCTGGAAGGGCTGCTCACGGAAGAAGAGTGCGAAGCGGTTGATTTCGGTGAAGATGAGCGGCGCATTGACTATGAGAAGCTGTATTACGGGAGATTTCCGCTGCTCTTGAAGGCGTATCTTACGTTCCGGGAAAAGATGAAAACCTGTGAGAATGATCAGGCAAGGAAGGAAAAGGAAGAGTATCTGGCATTTCTTGACCGGGCATCTTACTGGGTTAACGCTTATGGCCGCTTCATGTCGGAGAAAAGCGGCTACCCGGAGGCGTTCTATTGGTTTACGCAATACGAATTTGAAAAACAGTGGAAAAAGCTGAAAGCATATGTAAACGAAAAGGGAATTTCCATTATCGGCGATATTCCGATATATGTCTCCGGGGATTCCGTTGATTTCGCCGAGCACCCGGAGCTGTTCCAGCTGGGTGAAGACGGGAAGCCATGTAAGGTGGCAGGGTGTCCGCCGGATGATTTTGCCGCCGGCGGACAGCTCTGGGGCAATCCGATCTATGACTGGGAGTATCACAGGAAGACCGGCTACAGCTGGTGGATCAGCCGGATGCGCCGCTGCTTTGAGCTGTTTGATGTAGTCAGGGTAGATCATTTCCGCGGATTTGATGAATACTATGCGATTCCGGTGGGAGCATCCGATGCGAGGAACGGCACCTGGGAGAAAGGCCCCGGAATCGGTCTGTTTCATGCACTCAGGGAAGCGCTCGGGCCAAAGCCTGTCATCGCTGAGGATCTTGGATATCTGACGGACTCAGTCCGGAAACTGGTCAGAGATACCGGTTATCCCGGCATGAAGATTCTTGAGTTTGCATTTGACTCCAGGGAAAATTCGGATTACCGCCCGTGCACATGGCCGGAAAATGCGGTATGCTATACAGGAACGCATGATAATCAGACGCTTGCGGCGTGGTTCCGGGAGATTTCCGTGGAAGATCAGGACTTCTGCGCCCGGTACTGTGAGGCCTGGCAGCTCGGGAATGGCGAGGAAGCCGGAGTGAAGGCGGCCACGAGGGCGGAAGATGTGGACAGAAGTGTCATCAGCCGGTTCCTGAAATCGGATTATGTTGAGCAGTTGATCCGGATGACGCTTGCCTCAAAGCCGGACACGGCTGTCATTCCGCTCCAGGATTATCTTGAAATGGGAGCTTTCGCCCGGGTGAATCGCCCGTCTACGCTTGGCGGCAACTGGGTCTTCCGCTTCACAGAGAAAGATTTTTCAGAAAGAACAGCTGAGCGGATCCGCCGTCTGACGGAGGAGAGCCACCGCATCAGGAAGCAGTGAGGAATGGCAGCAAAAAAACTGACAATAAAGGAAATTGCCAAGTTATCGGGCATCAGTGTTTCGACGGTGTCCAGGGCAATCAACAATCATTATGACATAAGCCCGGAGACAAAAAGGCGGGTTCAGGAGGTTATCGATAAGTACGGGTATGTTCCGAATAATTCCGCCAGGAATCTGAAGCTCAATGACGCGCGCAATATTGCGGTGCTGGTGAAGGGCATCACAAACCCGTTCTTCACCAGCATGCTCAGGATATTTGAGCGGGAGTGCACGAGCCACAACTATTCGCTCGTGCTGGAGCATGTGGAAGAGACGCAGGATATGACCGAGGTCGCTGCTCTTCTCGAAAAAGAGAAGCGGCTGAACGGTATTGTGTTCCTGGGAGGCAATCCGGTCCTGTCGTCTAAGCGCCTGAAGCGGCTGGCTGCCCCCTATGTGTTCTGCTCTGTCGCCGTCACAGACCGGAAAAAATTCTCCCGTTACGCGTATGTATCCATCGATGACCGGAAAGAAGCAGAAGCCGTTACGGATTATCTTTTCGCGTGCGGCAGAAAGAGAATTGCAATTCTGTGTGCGGACAGGCAGGACATAAGCATCGGATCTCTGCGCCTTGAGGGATATCTGAATTCTCTTAAGAAACACGGAATGGAACCGGATTCGGCGCTGATCTGCCGCTCGAAGTCTGCGGAAAGAACCTATACGCACGAGAACGGATATCAGCTGACAATGGATCTGGTGCGCTCCGGCGCTGAGTTTGACGCGATATTCGCCATATCGGACTCGATCGCGATCGGGTGCCTGCGGGCACTGCGGGACTGCGGCATTGATGTCCCGTCTCAGGTGTCGGTTGTCGGATTTGACGGACTTGACATCGGGCGGTATCTTGTGCCGTCGCTCACCACGCTGAAGCAGCCTGTCGACGAGATGGCAGAGGCCTCTATGCAGGCGCTGCTAGCGATGATTGCACAGCGCGACAGGCAGGAGGCGGACGGAAGCGCAGGGGGCAGCAATCCTGTGGAAGAAATCGGAAAATATCAACAGATCTTCTCTGGCACCATGCAGGAACGTGAGAGCTGCCGGAAGGACTACTGAGAATACTATTCCAGAAGCGGGGCTTATGAAAAAGGCTCCGCTTTTTTTATGCCCATGTCCTGAATCAGTATGCGGCTTGAAAAAGTTCGCCTGATGACTGACGAATATTATTTATTTTCAAGTATAGAAAAATGACATAAAAATGACTATAATTCATTTTTAGAAGGGGGCGTGTAATAGATGGGCGATCAGGAAGACGAGGAGGTTATTGAAGAGTTTCCCGCCGAATTTCGCACAGAGCCACGGAATGAGGAAAGACGGGCATATGTCCGCTCCTGTCTTCTGAAGTACGGCGAAAATTCTCTCGGTGGTCTCGCGCTTGAGGATGACAAGTCCTGGTTCTTTCCGGGGAATGTGGAAGGTTTTGCATCCTATGCGATCTTCGGACACACGATGGTCATCTGTGCAGATCCGGTGTGCCGGAGAGACCAGATACCGGCGTTTCTTGCGGATCTTCAGGCATTTGCCCGGGAGAGGCATTACCATGTTGTCTTCCTTTTTGTCCTGGAGAAAAATCTTGCGTATTACCACGACGCAGGATACGGATGTTACAAGACCGGGGAGGAAGCGTCGTTTGATGTTCAAAACTGGTCGATGAACGGAGGCAGAATGGCCAAGGTGCGCTCTTCCTGGCACACAGCACAGCATAAGGGCCTGACAGTCTGCGAATACTGTCCGCAGAAAAAACGGAATCCGGACGTGGAAAGGCAGATGCAGGAGATCACGGATCAGTGGCTTGGAAACAAGCACACAGCCAGACTGCAGTTCCTGGTCGGGAGCCTGATGCTTGATAAGCCGGAGGGAAAACGGTATTTCTACGCGGCTGACCCTGACGGTATGATTCAGGGATTTAATGTGCTGAATCCGTATCTTGGCGGAGACGGATGGATCATCGATATCATGCGCAGAAGGGAGGGCGCGCCGCACGGCGTCATGGAACTGCTGTTTCATGATATCATGGAGACACTGAAAGCAGAGAACGTGAAGTACATGAGTCTCGGAATCGCCCCGTTCTTCAACACGAATGACGGGCCGGATCCTTCGCTTTTCGAGAGGGCTGAGCACTACATCTACGGGCATATGAACTATATCTACGGGTTCAAGCCGCTCCAGGAGGCAAAGGACAAGTACGGTCCTGTATGGAGCAGCGTCTATCTGGCCTGTCACCCGAAACATATGTCGCCGTGGATGGATCTGGCAGCCTGCTCGATTCTGGATTCGGAAGGATTCGGCGATTATGTGCGGGCATTCCTGGAGATGCGTAAGGCACGGAGAGAACAGAAGATGAAGTGATATACAGATTCATGGAGGGAATATGCTGGAACTGCATGACATCTGCAAAGAGTATCGCACGGGCGGAAACGTGCAGAAGGCGCTGGATCACGTGAATCTGACGCTTAAAGATACAGAGTTCGTGGCGATTCTCGGCCCTTCCGGTTCCGGAAAGACGACGCTTTTAAACATCATCGGCGGACTGGACCGCTATGATGGCGGCGATCTGATCATTGACGGGATTTCAACGAAGAACTATACGGACCGGGACTGGGATGCATACCGCAATCACGCAATCGGTTTTGTCTTTCAGAGCTACAATCTGATCATGCATCAGAGTGTGTTGTCCAATGTGGAACTCGCGCTCACAATCTCGGGCGTGTCCGGCGAAGAGAGGCACAGGCGGGCAAAGGAAGCTCTGCGCATGGTGGGGCTTGGCGATCATATGCACAAGAAGCCGGGGCAGCTGTCCGGTGGTCAGATGCAGCGGGTCGCCATTGCACGCGCACTGGTCAACAACCCCAGGATCCTGCTGGCCGATGAGCCGACCGGAGCGCTTGACACGGACACCAGCGTTCAGGTTATGAATATTCTTAAAAAAGTGGCGGAAGACAAGCTGGTCGTTATGGTCACGCACAATCCGGAACTGGCAGAGAAGTATGCGACGCGGATTGTGACGATCCGGGACGGCCGTTTTGCCGGAAGCCGCGATCTTCCCGACAATGTTCCGGTCCGGCGAAAGGTTTCTGCGGCTGCAGCTGCTCCCGCCGGCAGGAAGAATGAGAATTGTCCGCGTGCGGAGGGAAAAGCCGTTAAAAACGGCCGTTTCCGCCGGACGTCCATGAACTTTCTGACCGCGCTGGAACTCAGTTTTCAGAATCTGCGCACGAAGAAAACAAGAACGCTGCTGGTATCACTGGCGGGGTCTATCGGCATCATTGGCATCGCCCTGATTCTTGCCATCGAGACTGGTCTGCAGCAGTATGTACGGAATACGGAGAGTGCCACACTGTCGCAGTATCCGATTGAAATTTATTCCACCGGCATTGACTGGTCATCGCTGCTGTCCGCGGGCTATGGCACAGCGCTCTCGGAGACGTCGCTGTCCGGCGGCACGACCGGAGCTGACTCCGTCACCGGCTCCGATGCGATCGCTGTCAACACGATCGCCAAAGATATTTTCACCGGCATGAATGCCAATGACCTCATTTCTTTCAAAAAATTTCTGGAGAGCGGAGAGTCGGACATCAGCAGCTATGTGACGGATATCGAATACAATTACGGCGTGGAGCCGCAGATCTACCGGTATGACGATGACGGAACGATTGCGCAGCTGAATCCGAACCGAATGCTCTCGGACATGCTGACCTCGATCATTGATGTCAGCAGCCTCATGAACGGAATTGTGGGGGAGTCCATCTTCCACGCGATGCCTTCAGATGCAGGTCTCTATGAGAACTCATATGACTTGCGTGCGGGCCGCTGGCCCGGAAATAACCACGAACTGGTTCTGGTTCTGACAGCGGACGGTCACGTGTCGGATTTTCTGCTCTATGAACTTGGCATCAAGGATCCCGATGAACTCCGGAACATGATCCGCAGATTTTCCTCTGGATCCGATAACTCGATACTGAACCTTACGCAGCGCGCCGTCACAGTCGGTGCGGACACTCAGGAGGCGCCGGATGACACCGGACAGGCAGCGGATGAATCGGAAACACAGGGGGATACGGACGGAACGGATGATGCAGAGGAGATGTGCCACTACAGCGATTTCCTGGGGCGGAAGTTCAAGCTGATTCTCAGCTCTGACACCTGTGTGTATGATCCGGACATTGGTCTGTGGAGCGATAAGTCTGACGATACAGGATATATGTCCGATCTGCTGGCTGACGGTGAAGATCTCACCATTGTCGGAATCGTCCAGGCCAAAAAAGACGCTTCCAATATAATGCTGACGTCCGGGATAGGCTATCCGCGCAGCCTGATCGACGAGATCATCGGCCGGGAGAGCGAAAGTGAAGCCGTGAAGCAGCAGCTTGCCGATCCGGATACCGATATTTTCACGGGACGCAAGTTCACGGACAGAAGTGCCGCTTTTGATTTTGGGAGCCTGGTCACGCTGGATCACGATGATGTGGCAAAAGCCTTCAACATGACAACAGACAGTGCTTCGGCAGATACACTGCAGGCATATCTGACTTCCGAGATTGACAGTATAACTGGACAGATCACCCGGTATGCGTCGAATGAAGCGCTCGCAGATGCGGACACGATTTCTCTGTCCGACTTTATCGACCTGGATGCTCTGGGAAAAGAGATCCCGGAACTGACGGAGGATGATCTGAACGACATTCTGAACGCCGCTTCACAGAGCCTGACAGAGGAGGCTCTGAAGCAGGTTGTCCGGGAACTGGGAACACAGTATGTGAACCGGATTCAGGAAGAGGCGAAGTCGGCGGCGCGGCAGGGAAACGATGACGCCCGGCTTCAGCAGATCTTTCAGCCGGTTACGGAGTACATCGGACAATATCTGGCATCCGACGAGTTCAGGCAGGCTCTTCAGGAACAGTTGAAGCAGATTGTGAGCGAGAATGCCGGGCAGATCTCCCGGGAAGTCATTCAGTCTGCCGTTCAGGAGGAGATTCAGGCATACCTTGCCTGGGTAAACAGGCAGAACACGGCAGCTTCTGCCGGACAGACATCTTCTGCGGGAACATCCGGGGCGGAATCTGCGCCCGCTCAGACAGTGAGGCCGGATGATCCGAATATGATCGCGCTGTATCTGGCAAGCCCCGAAGGGCAGCAGCGCATGCTGGCGCTGGGCTCCTCGCTTGCACAGCTGTCTGTGCGGATCAGCCAGGATCAGTTCAGGCAGATGAGCGCGGCGCTTCTTCAGTCATTTGCCGCCTATGCCGGGTCTCATGACATTCCGGGCCTGGAGCAGATCAGTGCTGACCTGACGCAGAGACTGACAGACAGTTTTGTCTCGTTCCTGACATCTGACGATGCCCGGGCGTTGATCCGGGAGGCGGCTGCGCAGATATTCGATGAGGATGCCGTGAGACAGGCTGTCACCGATGCTGTGCAAAGGAAGATGTCCGGTATCCGGGATGATGTCCGCCAGGATATCGTTGACAGGGTGAGCGCAGCCGCGCAGGCGAAGATCTCCGCCTATGCCGGGGACGTGTCATCAGAGGCAAAGCAGCTGGTTCTTGCCGCGATCAAGACGGATTATCCGCAGATTGCCGGTTACATCAACAGCAATATCGGCGATTTCTTTACGATCGATGAGGACGCCTTCCGAAGGGCGATCAAGGTGAGCGTGGGGGCCACGGAACTTCAGTCGATTTTCACGTCGTTTCTGAACCGTGACAAGGCGTCGCTCGCCGGGAATCTGAGCTCTCTCGGGTATGCTGACTGGAACAGCCCCACGGAGATTCTGATCTATCCGAAGGACTTCAACGCCAAGAATCATATTGCGGATATCATCGACACCTACAACAAAGATATGCGAAGCAGAGGCGAGAAAGACAAGGTTATTACGTATTCGGATGTGGTAGCGACAATGATTCAGTCCATCACAGGCATCATCAATTCCGTAAGCCGGGTACTGGTCGCCTTCGTGTCCATCTCGCTTGTCGTATCCTCCATCATGATCGGGGTCATAACGTATATAAGCGTGCTGGAGAGGAGAAAAGAGATCGGTATCCTGCGGGCCATGGGCGCATCAAAGCACAATGTTCGGGAAGTGTTTAATGCAGAGACGATCATAACCGGCTTCATATCCGGATGCCTTGGAATCGGCCTTACATATGCACTGATTCCGCTTGCAACCTGGCTGATTCGACAAAGGACCGGACAGTCCATCGCAGCGGTTCTGCAGCCGGACATGGCAGGTGCGCTGGTACTGTTGTCTGTCGGGCTCACGCTGCTGTCGGGCCTCATTCCGTCCGGAAAGGCGGCACGAAGTGATCCGGTGAGCGCGCTGCGTTCCGAGTGATGCCTGTAAGAATAACGGCGGCGGATAAACTATAATTTTTTATCAATTCTGTACCAGATGATTGACAGTATAGGATACCAACTATATAATAAAGATAGATTAAGTGTGGAAAATTGAATAGTTTAAGCCTTTGTGCAGAAGGGGGCGGAAATGTCGGAGCATGCAGAAGGTGGCAGCAGTATTAAAACTGTTCTGATCAGCGCGCGGCAGAAAGCCGGTCTGACTCAGAAAGAGCTCTCAAGGCGCACAGGCATTGCTCAGGGGGACATCAGCAAGCTGGAGCACGGAAATTCCAATCCGTCGGTGAGAACACTGCTAAGGCTTGCGGAGGGGATGGGAATGACTCTGAGGATTGAGTTTGTGCCGGATGAAGCTGAAATGTGAAGAGTGTCCTGTCGGAAGAGGAGCCAGTGGCGCAGTGAGAGCGCAATGCCAGGCGGTACACGAAAGGCAGGGCAGTCAGAAGGAGGCATTTTTATGAATGATGAGAAGATTCTTGTGGCGTATTTTTCTCCGCATGGATCGACGAAAGAGGCAGCTGTGAAGATCGCCGATGCAGTGGGAGGCGATCTGTATGAGATCAAACCGGAGAATCCTTACACGGAAAGAGATCTGGATTATAAAGACAAAAATTCGCGCACGTCGGTTGAGATGAATGATCCGAACTGTCGACCAGCTCTCGGTGGAGAACCGCTGAGACTGACGGCATATGATGTGATTTATCTCGGATTTCCGATCTGGTGGGGAAGAGAGCCGAGCATTGTTGATTCATTTCTGGACGCATATGACTGGAAGGGCAAGTTCATTCTTCCGTTTTATACGTCCGGCGGCATGAGTTCTCAGCGGACGGCGGAGCGCCTGCAGAATCTGGTGGGCCGCGGCGCGAGAGTGATGGAAGGACGCCGCGTCGGAGGCAAAGTATCAGAAGATGATCTGAAGATCTGGTTTGACGAGATTTCCGCGAATGGCGACAATGCGTCGGGGGCTGACACGGATGCGTCGATTCTCTGAAGCGGAGGAGATGTATCGCAGCGAATTCCGGATCTGACCTCAGATCCATCAGGACAGAGAACCTGAAAGACGGTTCTCTGTTTTTTTGGTTCCCACCAAAAAAA
>DGVL01000118.1 GCA_002394965.1 Lachnospira sp. UBA4285 | reverse complement strand
TGCACGGGGATGCGGATGGTGCGGGCCTGATCCGCGATGGCGCGGGTGACCGCCTGCCGGATCCACCAGGTCGCGTATGTGCTGAACTTGTATCCCTTGTGGTAGTCGAACTTCTCGACCGCCTTGATCAGGCCGAGATTTCCCTCCTGAATCAGATCCAGGAACTGCATGCCGCGGCCGACGTAGCGCTTTGCTATGGATACAACCAGGCGGAGATTGGCATTGGCCAGCTCCTGCTTGGCTTCCTCATCGCCCTGCTCAATGCGCTTGGCCAGCTCCACTTCTTCTTCGCTTGTCAGCAGCTTGATCTTTCCGATCTCCTTCAGGTACATGCGGACCGGGTCATCCATCTGGATGTTCTCCGGGATCGAGAGGTCAATCTTCTCCAGGTCGACATCCTCGTCCTCCACATCCTCATCAAAATCATCCCCGCTGACTTCCTCATTGACAATGACATCGATGTTGTTCTTCTCGAGGAACTTCATGACCGAGTCGTACATGTCTTCGTTGATCTGTGTCGGCTTGAAGAAATCGTTGATCTCCTCAAAGTGAATGGCATCCTCATTCTTGCGCACCAGCTGGCTCAGGAATTCGTGGCACAGCGCGTTGAACGTCTCGACGTCATCCTTCTTGCCGCGGATGCCCTCTCCGTCCTCCGTCGACTCAAGGCCGCCGCGCTCGGTATCCGGAATTATCTCGGCCGGCAGGTCGTGGAAATGGATCTCCGGCGCCCCCTCATCACGGACTGTCTTCTTTGCTGCCGGTTTCTTTTCTTCCGCCTTCGCCGTCTTCTCTGCCGTCTTCTTCTCCACCGGCTTCTTGGCTCTGGCACTATTTTTCCTTGGCGCAGGCTTCTTTTGCGTTTCCTTTGCCCTGATGTCCGTCTTCAGCTCCTGCGCGTCTGCCATATTCCCTGTCTCCTTGTGATCTGCCATATCGCTCATCCTCTCTTCTCTTTCCTCTACGCATTCTGCGCTTCAATGTGTATCGCACTGACCTGCTGCAGAAGTCTTCCCAACTGGCGGTATTCCTCCGCTGCTTCCGGGTCTCCTGCCCTGAGGCGCTTTGCCGCCCCCTGTATCCTTTTTTTCAGCGCTGCCTCCCGGATTGTCTTAACGCAGTCAGAAAGCGCCTGTGCTCTCTGTGCGGCTCCGGCGCGCATGGCCGGTGCGGCGAACGCGTTGGCGGCCGTCTGAATCTCCTCCCGGGTCTGATACTGCGCCGTGAGCGCTGATACATCAACACGCCCCGTTTCCCGCAGCTGCCGGAATGCTCCGTCTGCCAGCTGACTTCTGGATTCCTCAAAGTCCTCCGGGCTGATGTACTCCCGGATCTTCTCATAGTACGCCGGCTCCTCCGCCAGGATCGTCAGCAGAAAATCTTCTGCCTTGAGCAGTCCCGCCGGAACCTTCCAGGCCTCGCGCACTTCTCTCTCCGGCGCATCTCCTGCCGTGGCCGCATTGCCTGATGCCGCGCCCGGATTCGCGCCGCTCTTTATTTCCTCCCGGCGCTGCCTGTCGTAGCGGCGCCTGGCATCCGCCATCTGCTGCTGCTCCTGCTCTTCCCGAACCTCCGGGACCGCCTGCTCGACGAGCTCCCGCAGATCGTCCTCCCGGATGGAGAACTGCCGGGCAACGGATGCGAGGTATTCCCGGCGCTCAAGGGCACTCGGCAGCCCCGCGATCTCTCTTGCCGCCGCCTCCGCGAAATCCGTGTCCCCCCGCGGCGTCCCCCGCTCAAACTGTCTTTCGAGAGCGCTGATTTTAAACAGAAAGCTGTCCTGGGCGTCGTCGATCCGCTGCCGGAACGCGTCCGCCCCGCGCGCCTTGATGAACTCATCCGGGTCCTTGTACGGCTCCATGCGGATGACCCGCGTCTGAATGTGTTTTTTGCGCCTTGTCGCCCGGTCCGTCACCGTGACCGCGTCAAACAGCGCGATCGCCCGAAGCGACGCCTTCGTGCCTGCCGCATCGGAATCATACGTAATGCGCACCTGATCGGTATAGCGGGCGATGATCTTCACCTGAGCCTGTGTCAGCGCAGTCCCGAGAGAAGCGACCGCCTGTGTGAATCCCGCCTGCTGCATGGAGATCACGTCCATGTAGCCCTCGCAGATGATAAAATTGCCGGCCTTCGAGCGCGCCGCCATGTGAATTCCGAACAGGTGGTTGCGCTTGTCAAAGATCTCCGTCTCCGGCGAATTCAGGTACTTCGGCTTTCCATCGCCCATCACCCGGCCGCCGAAGCCGATCACGCGCCGCCGCTCGTCCATGATCGGGAACATGACCCGGTTCCAGAACAGATCGTGCGGGTGCTCGCCCTTGTAGGAGAAAAGTCCCGTCTTCACGAGAATGTCGTCCTTGTACCCCTTCTCCTTCAGGTGGTCATACAGCGCATGCCCCGTGCCCGGTGCAAAGCCAAGCCCCCAGGCGCGGATCGTCTCGTCCGTCAGATGCCGATCGTGCAGGTACCGCAGCCCCCGCGCGCCATCCGGCGTCGCAAGCTGTCCCACATAGAAGTACGCGGCTTCCCGATTTACAGCAAGAAGCGTCTCTTCCCGCTCCCTCCGCCTTCTGGCCTCTTCCTGCTGCCCGGGCGTCTGAGCCGTTTCCTCGATGTGCATCCCGGCCCGGTCGGCCAGAAAGCGCACCGCCTCCGGAAACGACAGCCGCTCCTCCTCCATGACAAATGTGATCACATTGCCGCCCTTGCCGCAGCCGAAGCAGTGGAAGATCTGCTTGGACGGTGAGACGGAAAATGAAGGCGTCTTTTCACTGTGGAACGGGCACAGCCCCATGTAGGAGCTCCCCGCGCGCTTCAGCTGAACGTACTGTCCGATCACATCCACGATGTCGTTGCGCGAGCGGACCTCGTCGATAGTCTCCTGTGAAAATGACACCCCTCATCCTTTCCAGCTCTTCGGAACATAGATGTCCTCGAACTTTTTAATCGCATACTGATCACTCATGCCGGCCACATAGTCGCAGACCACCTGGCCGGGCTCATCGCCCTCCGCTGCCAGCTTCTGATACATGTCCGGAAGGCGCTCCGGATGCTTCGTGTAATACGTATACAGCCCCTCTATGACGCCTGCCACTTTTGGCTCCTCTACCTTCGCGACCGAATTGCTGTACAGGTGCTCAAACATATACGCCCTCAGATCCTGCATGGCGCTGCTGACCGCCGGCGAGAGGCGGATCTGCTTTCCGTCCCCGCTCTCGCGGATCACGTCGGTGATCATTGTGTTCAGCCGCTCCTTTATCGTGTGGCCGAGCACGTCCGTGAACTGCGGTGGGATCTCTGCCTCCGAGAAGATCCCGGCCCGCACCGCGTCGTCGATATCGTGATTGATGTAGGCTATCTTGTCGGAGATCCGCACGATCTGCCCCTCCCGGGTGGCAGGATGCCCTGATGTGCGGTGATTGATGATGCCATTGCGCACTTCCCAGGTCAGGTTCAGCCCCGCGCCGTCCTTCTCCAGGCGGTCAACCACCCGGAGGCTCTGCTCACAGTGATTGAAGCCCTTCTCATACAGGCTGTTCAAGGCCCTCTCTCCTGCGTGTCCGAACGGCGTGTGCCCCAGATCATGCCCGAGCGCAATGGCCTCTGTCAGATCCTCGTTCATCCGCAGGGCTCTGGCGATACTTCTGGCGATCTGAGCGACCTCCAGCGTGTGCGTCAGACGGGTCCGGTAGTGGTCGCCTTCCGGTGCCAGAAAGACCTGCGTCTTGTGCTTCAGCCGGCGAAAAGACTTGCAGTGAATGATCCGGTCGCGGTCTCTTGCGTAGATCACCCGCATGGCGTCCTGCCCCTCCGGCCGGCGCCGCCCCCGCGAGCAGTCCGAGAAAGAAGCGTACGGACTCAGGTACGCATGTTCCCACTTTTCCTGCCGAAGGCGGATGCAGTCCTCTTCACAGTCCATACAAGGTACTCCTTTCCGGGACGAAAAGGCAGCCGGATGCTCCTGTGGGCGTGAGCCTTCATCTGCCGCTAATCCGTCTCTGTTTATATATTCCACGCAATTCCGGGATTTCCTTTTTTATGGTAGAATGACTTTGAAAAAGTTTTTTGGACTGAAATCAAGGAGATTTACTTTGGCTGATACGCTGCCTGACCTGGTACTGATTATCGTTTTCATCCTGCTTTCCGCGTTCTTTTCCGGATCCGAGACGGCATTCACGAGTGTAAACAAAATCCGGATCACGACACTTTCCGATCAGGGAAACACGCGTGCCCGGCTTGTTCTCTCGATTCTGGACAAAAATCAGAAGTTCCTGAGTGCCGTGCTCATCGGCAACAATCTCGTCAACATCGCCGCCTCGGCAACTGCGACCTCGCTCGCCATCCGGATCTTCGGGGATGCCGGGACCGGCATCGCCACAGGGATTCTCACACTGGTCCTTCTGATCTTCGGCGAAATCACGCCGAAGACTGTCGCGCAGCAGAAAGCCGAGAAGATCTGCATGGTCGTCGCGCCGGTGATCCGCATCATCATGGTCCTTCTGACGCCTTTTATCATCGTCATCAACGCACTGTGCGCCGGACTGATCCGGCTTTTCGGCATCCGCACAGGCAGACAGGATGCCATCGGGGCTGAGGATCTGCGCACATTTGCCAAGATCAGCCACGAGCAGGGCGGCATCGAAAGCCGCGAAAACCAGATCATCAACAATCTCTTTGACTTCGGCGACACGCAGGCAAAGGATGTGATGGTGCCGCAGATCGACATGACGATGCTCCCCGCAGGCGCATCGCAGGAGGAGTTCACGCAGGTCTTCCGCAAGACCCAGTACTCGCGCTTTCCGCTTTTTGAGGGGAAGGAAGATAATGTCGTCGGCATTCTGAATGTGAAGGATCTGTTCCTTGCCGTCACGCCGGGCGAGAATTTCCCGCCGCTTGCAAGCGTCATGCGCAAGCCGTACTTCACCTTTGAGACCAAGAATGTATCAGAACTGTTCCGGGAGATGCAGAAGGAGAATGCCGCCGTCGCCATCGTGCTCGACGAGTTCGGCTCCGTAGCCGGCATGATCTCCACGGAAGATCTGATCGAGGAGATCGTGGGCGAAATCCACGATGAATACGACACCGACGAGCAGGCGCCGTTTCGGCAGCTGCGCCCGGGCGTGTACCGCGTCGCGGGCACCTACAAGCTCGAGGACATCAACGAGCGCGCCGGCACCCACTTTCGCAGTGACGACAACGACTCCATCGGAGGCCTTGTCATCGAGCGCTTCGACCGCTTCCCGCGGGCCGGCGAATCGATCGACATCGACGGAGCCATCGTCACCGTCATCCGCGCCGGCTCCAACCGGGTGGATGAAGTGCTGATCAAAATCCACAGCAAGCGGTAAGGATCGGGACGATTTCAGCCTTCGGCTTCTTCCCGCAGTCTCTTCACAATTTCTGCAAACCCCATCCCGTTGCTCGCCTTGATGAGCACGGTATCGCCGGGCTCAAGAAGTTTCGAAAGGTCTTTAAAAAGCTGATCCTTCGTGTCGTAGGCGTGAATTGAAAGGCGTCCCGAGGCTGCCTTTCTGGCACCCGCGGCGATCTCTCTTCCCAGTTTCCCCACGGTGAGGAGCAGATCCACCTGTGTGCCCGCCAGGAATTCGCCGACCTCCCGGTGCATCATCCGCTCGTTTGCCCCAAGCTCCAGCATATCGCCCAGGATGCAGACCTTGCGGCCCTGCGCGCTGCAGAGAAGCCGGATCGAAGACTTCATGGACACCGGGTTGGCGTTGTAGCAGTCGTCGATGAGCAGAAGAGCTCCCGCCCGGATCAGATTCTGCCGGCCTTCGATTGTCTTCATGCGCGAGATTCCCTCGAGCATCTCATCGGAAGTGAGATGAAACGTCTGCGCGACAAGAAGCGCCGCCATAGTGTTGTAGATCATGTGGCGCCCCGGGATCGGGATGTGGACGACCAGCTCTCTGACACCGTCGGCTGTCATCAGGCCGTGGATCACGCAGTCCGTGCCCGCGAGGCCATGCTCGCGGATCTGATCGGCCCATACGCCTTCCCGGTTCTGAATGCCAAAGAACAGCGGAGCTTTTCCGTGAACGTCCCGCACACTCACCAGCTTGTCATCGTCGCCATTTAAAATCACGGTCCCCTGTCGGTCCATGCCTTCAAAGATCTCGCTCTTGGCCTTCAGGATGCCGTCCCGGCTGCCCAGTGCCTCCATGTGCGCGACTCCGATATTCGTGATGACGGCGACGTCCGGATGCACGATACCTGTGAGGCGCCGCATGTCGCCGAAATTCCCGATGCCCATCTCGAAGACGGCCACCTCGTCGTCCTCCTTCATGGAAAATGCGGTGATCGGCACCCCCAGCTCGTTGTTGTGATTGCCCTGTGTCTTGTGGACCTTGTACCTGGCGGACAGGATGGCGGCAACCGCCTCTTTGGTGCTGGTCTTTCCGACGCTGCCCGTGATGCCCACCTTCGGGATTCCGAGATTCTGAATGTAGCGACCCGCGATAGCGCCAAGGGCCCCGCTCACATCGGCAACCCGGATGTACGGGCCGGGAAGCTCTCCCATGTCCTCTGTTCCCAGGCAGCAGAGAGCGCCGGCTTTGTACGCCGCCGGAATAAACTTGTGCGCGTCAACTTTTTCGCCGCAGATGGCCACGAAAAGCCCGTCTTTTTTCAGTTCCCGGTTGTCAAGCGTGATCTGCGAGACCTCGCGCGAAAGAAGCGCTCTGTCTCCCGTGTATGTTCCGCCGCTGACCCGGCAGATCACGTCCAGTGTCATTCCCTTCATATCCATCTCTCCTGCCGGCCTGTCCCGGATGTGCCTGTCAGCTTGTCAGTCTCTGTATTTCGCAAGGGAGAGTTCGATCATCTTCTCCGTCAGATCGTCGTAGCTCATCCCCATCGCCTTTGCTTCCTTCGGCACAAGGCTGGTCTCCGTCATGCCCGGCAGTGTGTTGATCTCAAGGCAGTACACCAGTCCGTCGTCGCTTAAGATCTCGTCGACACGGCCGATCGGTGTCACGCCGCAAGCCCGGCAGGCGTCCTCCGCCGCTTTCTGCAGCTTTTCCGTCGTCTGCTGGTCGACTGGCGCCGGGCAGGTCTCGATGGCCCCGCCGGCCTTGTACTTGTTCTCATAATTGTAGCCGCCGGGTGCCGCCTCGATCTGCACGACCGGCATGGCCTTTCCGGCCAGCACTCCCGTGGAGAACTCGCGGCCGGAGATAAACTGCTCGACAAGCACCGTGTCCTCCAGCGCGAAAGCCGCCGCGAGTGCCTTCTCAAGCTCTCCGCGTTCCTTCACGATGGTGACGCCCACGCTCGAACCACCGCAGGCAGGCTTCACGACGCAGGGGACCGGGAAGTGTGCGATCGTATCCTGCCGGTCATCGGCTCTGTGCAGCGTGATGCCATCCGGCATTCTCACACCCGACGCTCTCAGAATCTTCTTGGTGTAGTCCTTGTTCATGGAGATCGCCGAGCTCAACGAATCCGTTCCTGTGTAGCGGATGCCCAGCAGATCGAATGCCCCCTGGACCTTTCCGTCCTCGCCGTTGGCTCCGTGCAGGCCGATGAACACGATGTCCGCCGCGCGGCACACTTCGATGACAGACGGTCCGAAGAACCCCTCTCCTGCCGCCTTTCTTCTTCTGATCTCCGCCGGCACATCCTTAGTCTTTTCAAGCATCTGGGAGCTCAGTGCCTCCAGATCCGAATCATCTTCAAAGAAAGCATCCGTGTCTTTATATACATCCGTGCCGAAAAACGCGTCGATCATATTGGCTTTATGGCCGTTTCTGCGCAGTGATGCGCACACATTGCGGCTTGTCGACACCGAGACATCTCTCTCGGTACTCGTTCCGGCAGCAAGAACTGCAATTTTCATTCTTATAAGCTCCTTTCCCTGACGCATCCGGCCATTAACAGAACGGCTCTGTGGATGAACTTTCCCGGCGTTTCCATCTGTTTAAATGGCCACCGGAAATCATACCACTCTGCATGTGCATCTTCAATCACGCAAGCGCAGCCGCCTGCCCGGCAGAGATGCCCTCCGGCTTTCTTTCTGTCTCTTAGCGCAGGCGGTCGTTTTCCTCGTACTTTGCGCGCATGACAAGGCTGTCGCGCAGGGCCAGAAACTGTGCGGAGACGTCTCCTTCCGGGAGGGATATGTCCATCGCCGCGGCGCACTGGGCGAGTGTCTTCGCGCTGAAAGCCCGCCGCTTCAGATTGAGGAACTGACACTTCTCTTTCAGGCCCGGCATGTCCAGGAATGCAAGCAGCAGCGGGTCAGGTTCTTCTCCTGCGCTCCCCGCTGTTCCTGTTTTTTCAATTTCTCCCGACTTTCCTGATTTTGCCGTCTCTATCCCATCTTCTGCTTCAGGAATCTCCGTGCTGTGCTCCTCTTCCGGCATCCCAACGATATTGCCGTCCCCGTCCAGCAGGACTCTTGTGAAGCGGTACTTCTGCGGAACGTCCGGATACTTCTCACGGTCGACCTCCGAGAGAAACATGGGAAGCGGGCGCACATAGGAGCGAAAATCGCCGTAGAGCGCCTGGTAGAGCACCATCTTTTCTCCGGTTTCCGAATGGGTCACCACATCTTTTACCATGTACAATCTGTTCTTGAAATGGCGGTAGATTCCGCCAAAAATAAGTTCCCGGCCCATTTGTGCCTCTGTTTCTGCTCTGCGCTTTATCCGCAGCTGTCCTGTTTGATCGGTGCGCTTTTATTGTACGGTCATGGCCGCGGGTCCGTCAAGCATGCGGGAACCTGAGAGATGCCGCAGGAAGCGGCTTTTCGCGCCGCTCAGATTCTGCTATACTGTCAGCCAGAAAGGCTTGCCTATGAGACAGATACAATCCCTGACAGACGCAGACCGCATCGACCTGCACATTCACAGCACGTTCTCAGACGGGACGCTGACGCCATCAGAAATCGTGCGCACAGCGGCTGATGCCGGGCTTTCCGCCATAGCACTGACCGATCACGACACCATCGCAGGCGTGTACGAGGCGCAGGAGGCCGGGAAAAAACTTGATCTGCCCGTCATCCCCGGCGCTGAACTCTCGACGCAGTGGAAGTCAAAGGAAGTCCACATCGTCGGGCTCTTCCTTGATCCGGAGGACGATGTGTTCCGGAAAGAACTTGACGATATGCGGGACGGGAGAGACCGGCGCAACCGGAAGATGGCGGAAAAACTGACACAGCGGGGCATTCCCGTGGATTACGACGTCCTCGCGGCGCAGTGCGGCGGCACGGTCACGCGCGCCAACTTCGCGCGCTACATGCTGGACAAGGGGTATATACGCTCGATCGCGCAGGCATTCGCCGAGTATATCGGGGATGGCTGCCCGTGCTTCGTAGCGCGCGAAAAAACGCCGGCGCAGGAAGCCGTAAGGATGATCCACGAAAACGGCGGCATCGCCGTCCTCGCGCATCCGCTCCAATACCATCTCGGACACGACGGCCTGGTCGGCCTCACCCGTCAACTCACGGACGCGGGGCTTGACGGCATCGAGTGCTGGTACTCCTCCTTCACGCCGTCTGATACGCAGGACATGCTGGGAATCGCAGCTATGTTCCATCTTCTTCCCTCGGGCGGCTCGGACTTTCACGGCGCCAACAAGCCGGACATCGCACTTGGCTCCGGTCGCGGGAGCCTCTTCGTGCCGGGCAGTGCTCTGCCGCCGCTCCAGGCTCGCCACGAATCCCGGAGGCAGGAAGCGCATGCGTCCGGCATCCACACTCAGGACAGATGAAAGGACACTCCTATGAACATACAGACACAGGCAGCGCAGATGAAACTTGCGGCGCCGCACCTTGCGGCAGCCGGAAGTGCAGCCCGCAGCGCAGCTCTCACGGCCATCGCAGATGCCCTCGAGCAGAAAAAGCAGCAGATTTTCGCGGCCAATGACGAAGACCTCGCAGCGGCAGAGCGGAATGCCGTAAGCCCGCAGATCAGGAAGCGACTGAAGTTTGACGAGAGCAAGCTCTCCGCCTGTCTTGCCGGCATCCGCCAGCTTTCCGCCATGCCTGATCCGGTTGGGAAGGTGCTGTTTGCGCGGCAGCTCGACGAAGGGCTCGTCTTGAAACGCATCTCCGTGCCCATCGGTGTGATCGGCGTGATCTTTGAGGCACGGCCGGATGCGCTGATTCAGATCTCCGCCCTCTGCATCCGCAGCGGGAACTGCGCGATTCTCAAAGGCGGCTCTGAGACGGCCCGCTCCAACCGCATTCTCTTCACGATCATCAAGGAGGCCGCCGTTTCGGCCGGACTTCCGGAGGACTGCCTCTTTCAGGCCGAGTCCCACAGCGAGATCGACGAGCTTCTTTCATGCGACACTTCTGTGGATCTTCTGATCCCGCGGGGAAGCAACGCATTTGTCCGGTATATCATGGAGCACACGAAGATCCCGGTGATGGGGCACGCGGAAGGTGTATGCCACGTGTACGTCGACCGGGACGCAGATCTTGACAAGGCACTTCCGATCGTCGTGGACGCAAAGACACAGTACAGTGCGGCCTGCAACGCGGCGGAGACGCTGCTGGTTGACGCACCGGTGGCTGAAAGCTTCCTGCCGCAGGCAGCAAAAGCCCTGAAAGAAGCCGGCGTGACGCTTTTTGGCGATGAGCGGTCCGTGCACCTGACCGGGTGCGCGCCGATTACGGGCAGCTGGCACAAGGAATATCTGGATCTGAAGATGTCCGTGCGTGTCGTTGACGGCGTGCAGGCGGCCGTGGAACACATCAACCGCTACGGCTCACGGCACACCGACGCCATTATTACGGAGAACAGGCAGACAGCGGCCACTTTTGAGACGCTCGTGGATTCGGCCGACGTTTACTGCAACTGCTCGACGCGCTTTGCAGACGGCTTCCGATACGGCTTTGGCGCCGAGGTCGGCATCAGCACCGGCAAGCTCCACGCGCGCGGGCCGGTCGGCATCGACGGCCTGCAGACCTACAAGTATATCCTTGAGGGAAGCGGGCAGACCGTAGCACCGTACTGCGACGGGAGGAAGGAATTTCACTTTAAGGATCTCGGCAGATAATCAGACTTCCAGAGTGCCCTGTCCCACTGCTCCGGATAATAGTCGGCCCCCACTGTCTTGACAGGCCAGTTGAAATTCTGATGCTGCTTCGTGGAAAATACGCTCTTCCCGCCTTTCCGGCTTACGGATCCGTCATATGAGTCCCGCCTGTTCCAGCAACTCCAGTCCCCACGCCACGCCGTCTTCATCATGCCGCTTCGTCACCATGTCGGCGGCGGCCAGCGCCGCAGGAGTGGCATTGGCGACCGCGATGCCGGTTCCGGCCCAGCGCAGCATCTGCACGTCATTGTCGGCATCGCCGAAGGCCGCCGTCTGCTCCCGCGGGATGGAAAGCATCTGCGCCAGCGCCTGCAGGGCACGCCCTTTCCCGGAATGCCGGTCTGAGATCTCCAGCAGCTGGCGGACCGAGCTGGTCGTATAGATCTCCTGCGTGCGCGCGTGAAGAGCTTCCTCGATTTCCCGCTTCATCTCTTCCGCGCCGGTCACAATGTCAATGCTGTCAAGCTCTCCGGCGTGGGCTCGGATAAACTGACGAATGTCCGGGACCGGCCGCCTCGTCGCCCGGATGTAGGGAACCGCTGCGTCTGTTGCGCCGAAGCGCACAGGGTCCTTAAAGTAGTCGCTCCCCGCGTAGGCCTTCCCGTCTAGAAATGCCTCGTAGGCAATCGGGGTTTGGGGCGCAAAATCCTCGGCCGTGTCAAGGATGATGCGCGTCGCAGCGGCACTGATCAGGAATGCCTTCAGACGCTTTCCGTCGCTCAGGCGGTACAGGCACGCCCCGTTTCCGGTGATGGCGTACCGGATCCCGGGGACAGCTCTCACGCACGCAGGAAGCGAGTCGTAGCATCTGCCGCTGGCGATGCAGATGGTAACGCCGCGCCGCATCGCCTCCAGCAGTGCTTCCCGGTTTCTGTCAGAAAGGCTCCCGGCCTTGTCCAGGGTTGTCCTGTCCAGGTCGAGAGCCACAAGAGAAATCTTCTTCATGCGTATCAGTGATGGAACAGTCTGAGTCCCGTGAAGCACATAACCATGTTGTGCCTGTCACAGGTATCGATCACCTGATCATCGCGGATCGAGCCGCCGGGCTGTGCCACGTAGCGCACACCGCTCTTGGCCGCGCGCTCGATGTTGTCGCCAAACGGGAAGAAGGCGTCCGAGCCGAGCGCCACATCCGTATTCTTGTCCAGCCACGCGCGCTTTTCTTCTTTGGTGAAGACAGCCGGCTTCTCGGTGAACACGCGCTCCCAGGCGCCGTCTGAGAGCAGATCCTCGTATTCGTCCCCGATGTACAGGTCGATGGCATTGTCGCGGTCTGCGCGTCCGACTTTCTCCTTGAACGGAAGATTCAGAACCTTCTCATTCTGGCGCAGCCACCAGTTGTCCGCCTTGTTTCCGGCAAGCCTCGTGCAGTGGATGCGGCTCTGCTGTCCGGCGCCCACGCCGATGCACTGTCCGTCCTTTACATAGCACACCGAATTGGACTGTGTGAACTTCAGGGCGATGAGGGAGACAATCAGGTCTTCCTTCGCAGAATCCGGTAGGTCTTTGTTCTTCGTCACGATGTTCGTGAGAAGCCGCTCATCAATCGGGGCGTCATTGCGGCCCTGCTCAAAGGTCACGCCGAATACCTGCTTGCGCTCGATCGGATCCGGGACATACGATGGATCGATCTGGATGATGTTGTAGTTGCCCTTCTTCTTGCTCTTCAGGATCGCAAGTGCCTCCGGCTCATACCCCGGGGCGATGATGCCGTCGGATACCTCGTGCCTGATGAGCATGGCGGTCGGGACGTCACAGATGTCCGACAGGGAGATGAAATCTCCGAAGGAGCTCATCCGGTCAGCGCCTCTCGCCCTGGCATATGCGCAGGCAAGCGGCGAAAGCTCCCCGATTGCAGGATCCACCCAGTAGATTTTCTTCAGTACATCACTGAGTGGACGGCCGATGGCGGCACCGGCAGGAGACACATGCTTGAAGGACGCCGCGGCCGGCATCCCGGTGGCTTTCCTGAGCTGACTCACCAGCTGCCAGCCGTTGAGCGCGTCAAGGAAATTGATGTATCCGGGGCGGCCGTTCAGAATTGTCACCGGAAGATCACTGCCGTCTGCCATGAAGATCCGCGCAGGCTTCTGGTTCGGGTTGCATCCGTATTTAAGTTGAAATTCGTTCATGCCTCTTTTCACTCCTTCTTGATCTTCTGCTGCCACATCCGGCACCTGCCTGACAGGCACCGTGTGCCGGAGTCATCTGTCACTGATTCTTGTTGACGATCCGGGTGTCGAAAGCTCCCGTCTGAATGTCGATGTAGCGCACAAACAGTGAAACCTTGTTGTCCGGATCCAGGCTCTTCCACACCCGGTCGGTGAACTCATCGATGCCGCCGGTGATGTCGACGCGGGTCGGCTCGCCCTCAAAGCTTGGCAGCGGGCTGCCGTCTCCCATGTACGTGTGAATGAAGCGCCCCTCGCCGGCCTTGGGATTGTCATAGGAAAATGTATTCCGGTTGCAGCAGATCGGGTCCATGTTGTCACTCTTCAATATGGACATCTGGTAGCTGAATGTCGCGCTGGTCGTCTCGAGAACAGCCGAGATGCGCGGCGTGTAGTTCGGCGCGTCCGGCTCGAACTCGCGTGTGCGCAGCGCCTGCTCAAAGGTGTCGCCCTTCTTCATGTGCTCGTAGATGGTATCCGTCTGATCACCGTTGGTCACGATCGTCGCGGCTTTCAGCACGCGGACCGGCGCGTAGATGATGAGACGCGGGTCTTCCACTTTGCTCTCGTCAAATGCCTGTGTGCGAAGCCCGTCTCCGTCGGCCACAAATATGCGGTTGCGGCTGTTGGCCGAACGGCCCATGATGAAGTACGCGGCGACTGCTTTTGTCCCGTCCTCGGATCTGCCGACGATGATCCCGCGGCCGGGATACGTGGTGGACGAGAGCTCTTCCTGAAGTGATACAAGTTTCATGCGGTTACTGCTCCTTACTTTTTCCAGAACGGTAATTGCCCAGCAGGCGGACAGAGCGGGATTCTTCCTGAATGCCGCGCATGGCGTCGATCACCGCCGGGTCATTGATATTGCCGTCGAATTCTACAAAAAACCGGAATTCCCGCGTGCTGCCCTGGATGGGCCGGGACTCGATCCAGCTCATGTTGAGTCCATTATAAACGATATGACTCAGAATGGCATACAGAGATCCGGGCTCGTTTGGCGTTTCAAACAGAATGCACATCTTGTCGGCCGCTTTCACAAAGCAGCGCCGGTTCTCCACGATCAGAAAGCGCGTCTCGTTTCCGGTAAAATCACTGATCCCTTCTTTCAGGACTTCCAGCCCGTAGCTTTCCGCCGCCTGCGCGCTGGCGATCGCTGCCTGCGACCGGTCCCCGTCATCAGCCACCTTCTTGGCACTGGCCGCCGTGTTCAGCTCCTGCGACACTTTCCACTCCGGATGAGCGTCCAGGAATTTCGAGCACTGCAGGATGCCCTGCGGGTGCGAGCAGACTTTGCGGATATCGGAGAGCGATGTGCCCGGCAGACCGCAGAGAACATGGCCGACCTTCACATACGTCTCGCCGATGATGTAATTGTCGAATTCCTCAAGCAGATCAAAGACATCCGTGATAAAACCGGTCGTCGAATTCTCCACCGGGAGAACCGCAAAATCCGCGCGGCCGTCGCGCACTGCCTCCATGGCCATCCGCCAGGTGCGGACGTGGAAGTTCTTCACGCCTTCCCCGAAGGCCTGTACCATCGCGATGTCCGAGTACGCGCCCGGAAGTCCCTGATAGACAACCGTGACGTCTTCCCGCGGGATCCTGTCCACCTGCGTGAACGGATCTCTGGCCGTGTTGCCGCTCTCCTCCAGCATCCGGTACTGGTACTTCCGGCTGTCCGCCATGATCTGCCGAAACATCCGGATGATATCCGCCGTATTTTCCGCGCTGCCGACCGTCTGCCTGAGTGCGCCGATTTTCTCATTCTCGCGGCTCCGGTCCAGTACCTTCTTGCCTGTCGCCAGCTTGTAGCGCGCCACCGCGCGGGTGAGCTCGAGCCGCCTCTCAAAGAGCTGCGTCAGCCTGGCATCCACTTCGTCTATCTCGCCCCGGATCTGTGTCAGGTCGATCTTCCCGTTGTCGTCGTAAAGCGCCATGCACCCTCTCTTCCCAGCCCGGCGCCACGCCGCCATGGGCTTTTGAATACCATCTTCAATCCAGGCAGAATATGTAGAATTTCAAGTACAGGCTCTCCGACATCCCCCACCGGTACGTGTGATCCGGCGCCTGCGTCCCGAAATACACCTGGGAGAGCCGTCTGTGCGCGATGTGCGCCGCCTGTTCGATCGTCTTCCGGAAGAGTTCCGGATCCATGAAATGGGAACATGTACAGGTGGCCAGATATCCTCCGGGCGCCACAAGCTGCATCCCGTCGCTGTTGATCTGCCGGTAGCCGCGCGCGGCCGCCTTGATCGAACTTCTCGCCTTGGTGAATGCCGGCGGATCCAGAATGACCAGATCATACTGCTTTCCCGCCTGAACCTGCTGCGGCAGAAAGTCAAAGACATCCTCCGTGAGGAATGTCACCCGGTCCGAGACACCGTTTATCCGGGCATTCTCCTGCGCCTGCGCGATGGCCAGATCCGAGGCGTCCACCGCAAGAACCTGCGTGGCGCCGGCTCTCGCCGCATTCAGGGCAAAGGATCCCGTGTGTGTGAAGCAGTCCAGCACCCTGACGTCCTCTTTTATTCCCGCGAGGCCGGCAACAAGGCGCTGCACGGCCCGGCGGTTCTCCTTCTGATCCAGGAAGAAACCGGTCTTCTGGCCGTCCATCACGTCGACAATATATTTTACGCCATTTTCCACAATCGGTACACGGGTATCAAACGCTTCTCCGGAGAATTTTTTCTCAAGCGCAAGTCCTTCCTTTTCGCGCACTTTCTCGTCATTGCGCAGCAGAACGCCTTTCACGGCAACTCCCGCCGCGGCGAGCTCCTGCCGGATGACAGGCAGGATCGCCGGGAAGAGGCGTTCCATGCCAAGTGCCGTGATCTGGCAGACCAGATACCCGCTGTAAAGATCCGCCACCAGCCCGGGGAATCCGTCCGCCTCGCCGAAGAGCAGTCGGCAGCAGGAAAGGTCGGAGTACACCCTGCGCCCCCGGATACAGGAACGGACCCGGGAGGCAAAAAGGCCGGAATCCGGTCTTTCTTCTCCCCGGGTCAGCATCCGGACGGTGATCTTTGAGCGCCGGTTGATGTAGCCGGTGCCCATGAGATATCCGTCAAAATCCTTCACCTGCACGAGTGCTCCGTCAGCGACCCCCGGGCTCACAGAAGCAATCTCGTTGTCATAGAGCCAGTCTCCGCCGGACTTGAGGAATCTTCCCTCGCGCTCTTTTATCGTCACCGTCCCGGTGATCGCAAAGACATCCTCCATGTGCCTCACCCTTCTGCCACGGCCGTCAGTGCTTTCCTGAGCTTGTTCACACATTCGTCCACATCCGCCTCCGTGATGATGAGCGGGGGGACAAAGCGCAGCGTATTGCCGGCGGCCGTGAAGAGAATCAGACCCTCTTCAAGGCAGCGCGCTGCCACCTTGCCGGCATCAAGGCCTGTCAGCTCCAGACCCTGCAGAAGCCCCATTCCGCGGCGTTCCCGTATGTACGGGCTCTCCGCCGCCAGGCTGTCGAAGCGCTTCGTCATGTATGCGCCGACTTTCTTTACATTATCCACGACATGCAGCGCCTCGAACTGTTCAAAGACCGCCACACAGGCCGCGCATGCCAGCGGGTTTCCGCCGTATGTCGATCCGTGGTCGCCCGGCACCAGAGCCTGCGCCACGTCTTCCTTCGCGGCAAAAGCGCCCAGCGGAACACCGCATCCGAGAGCCTTGGCCATGGACACGATATCCGGCGTGACACCGTAATGCTGGTACGCGAACATCGATCCGGTCCGGCCCATGCCGCACTGGACCTCGTCGAGGATCATCAGAAGCCCCTTCTCATCACAGAGCTGCCGGATTCCGGTCAGGAATTCCTCTGTCGCCGGGTGCACGCCGCCCTCGCCCTGTACGGTCTCAAGGATGATCGCGCAGGTTTTGTCATTCACAAGGGATTTTACGCTCTCAAGATTGTTGTACTCAGCAAAGCGGATGCCGGGGATCATCGGGCCGAAAGCCTCCTGATAGTGCCGGTTCCCGGTCACGGCGAGCGCTCCCATACTGCGGCCGTGAAAAGAATTCTTCATGGCGATGATTTCGTGATCCGTGCTGCCGCAGCCCGACTTCAGGTACGCCCATTTCTTCGCCAGCTTGATTGCGCCCTCGATGGCCTCTGTGCCGCTGTTGGTGAAGAACACCCGGTCCATGCCGGTAGCCTGTGTCACCTTCACCGCCGCCTTCATGGCCGGCTCGTTGTAGAAATAGTTGGACGTATGAATGAGCTTGTCAATCTGCTCCTTCAGGGCCTCCTTGTAGGGCTCATTGCTGTAGCCGAGCGCGAAAACCGCTATGCCTGCGCCGAAGTCCAGATATTTCTTTCCGTCCGTGTCGTAAAGGTGCACGCCCTCACCGTGGTCCAGTACGACCGGATAGCGGTTGTATGTGTGAATCAGTTTTGCCTCTGCTGTACTGATGATCTCACGAGTATTCATGATATTCCCTCACTCCTGTACTTGTCTCTGCCTTGCCTGCCTCAATACGAGTCCCCTACGCCCGCGGCTGTGGCCGCCGTCTCTTCCATCTCCTCCTTGTGATAGAAGCGGTGCGCCTCGCGGCTTAAGATCGCCGTGCCGACGCCGCGGTGGGTGAAGATCTCAAGAAGCAGAGAGTGCGGGATCCGGCCGTCCAGGATGTGAACGCGGGAAACACCATTTTTCACGGCATCCACACAGTTGGTCAGCTTCGGGAGCATGCCGCCGCTGACCTGCCCGTTGCCGATCAGATCCTCTGCCTCGTCGATGGAGAGTTCCGAGATCAGTGTACTCTTGTCATTGTAGTCAAGATAAATTCCTTCCACATCCGTCAGAAATGCCAGCTTCTCGGCGCGCATTCCTTTCGCGATGGCGCAAGCCGCGTCGTCTGCGTTGATGTTGTATGCGTGATAGTCATCGCCAAAGCCGATCGGGCACACGATCGGAAGGAAGTCATCCCTGAGCAGGTCCTCCAGGATCGTTGTGTTGACCTCCGACACTTCTCCGACATACCCCAGATCCTGACCGGCGAATGTCTTCCTGGTCACCTTCAGCATACCGCCGTCCTGACCGGACACGCCGCATGCCTTGATGCCAAGACTGCTCACCATGGTCACGAGCTGTTTGTTGACGCGGTTGAGAACCATCTGGGCGATCTGCATGGTGTCCTCGTCAGTCACGCGCAGCCCGCCGATGAACTTCGGCTCACCTCCGTTTTTCTTAACCCAGGTGCTGATCTCCTTGCCGCCGCCGTGCACGAGAATCGGCTTGAAGCCTACGAGTTTCAGCAGGACGACGTCCTGCAGAACTTTCTTCTCCAGCTCCGGGTCCCGCATCGCAGCTCCGCCGTACTTCACTACGATGACCTTGCGGTTGAACCGCTGTATATAGGGCAGCGCCTCGATCAGGATCTCCGCCTTGCGCAGGTCCTCCTGCGAAGCGTGTACGGGCTGGAGGTTTTCTTCATTTCCCATTGTCATGTTCTGTTCTCCATATGTGCCGGCCTGCCGCTGTTTTTGCCGCGCGCAGTTGTTGCACCATGTGCACCGCGCATTCGGGCAGCTGCAGGCAGATTAACTTGTGCTTCCCGCCGTTTCAGGAACGGTAGTCGGCGTTGATCTTGATATAGTCAAACGTCAGATCACACCCCCACGCCGTCGCGCTCTCGCCGCCTTCCTTAATGTCGGCGATTGCCGTGACGGGGTTCCGGCTCATGATCCTGGTCGCCGTCTCCTCGCTGTAGTCCGTCGCCACTCCGTTCTCGACGATCTTGAGCTTCCCGGCATCACTTTCAAACCAGATGTCGACCTTGCCCGGATCAAACGGCGCACCCGAATACCCCATCGCGCACAGAATGCGGCCCCAGTTGGCGTCGTGCCCGAAGATGGCTGCCTTGGTCAGATTGCTCTGAATGATGGACTTCGCGAGCGTGCGGGCCTGATCGCGGTCTGAAGCCCCGACGACCTTTGCCTCGAACAGGCAGGTGCACCCTTCCCCGTCGCCGGCAATGTTCTTCGCGAGCTCGGTGTTGACGTACTTCAGCGCCTCGAAAAACTTCTGATACGCCTCGCCTTCCTCTTTAATCAGCGGATTTCCGGCCATGCCGTTGGCGAGGACGACGGCCGTGTCGTTCGTGCTCATGTCACCGTCTACAGAGATCATGTTATACGAGTCGTCAACCGTCGCGCTCTGCGCCTTCTGCAGCAGTTCCTTCGTGATCATCGCATCTGTCGTCACGCAGGCGATCATCGTGCACATGTGCGGGTGGATCATGCCGGCGCCCTTGCACATGCCGCCGACGGTGACGGTCTTCCCGCCGATTTCAATCTGCACCGCCACCTGCTTGTCGTGCGTGTCCGTGGTCATGATCGCGCGGGCGGCCCGCGTTCCGGCTTCCGCTGTTTCTTTCAGTTTGCCCACATTCTCCCGGATCGTGTCCACCATTTTCTCAACCGGCAGCTGCATGCCGATCACGCCGGTCGATCCGATCAGGACCGATTTGTACGGAATATGTAGCACCTCTTCGACGGCCCTGGCCTCCGCCTCGCAGGCCGCGTCGCCCTCCGCTCCGGTGCAGGCATTGGCGATGCCGGAATTAATCACCATGCACTGGGCCATCGGCGATTTGCTCACGACTGCCCGGTCCCACTTGACCGGTGCCGCAAATACGCGGTTGGTGGTAAATGTCCCCGCCACGACGCAGGGCTTCTCACTCACGACAAATGCCATGTCGTCGCGCTTGTTCTGTCTGATTCCTGCCATTGCGGATCCCGCGAGGAACCCTCTGGCCGCCGTGACTCCGCCTTCGATTCTCTTCATATTCTGATACCGCCTTCCCGGAAATGTGTTTGCATCATTCAGAATAGTATAGCAGTTCAGGGAAGTAAGAGTAAAGGGATTTTGCGTTCTGTTTTTATATTTATGCGTTTATTATGCATATTTATGCTTTTCTTTGCTTGATTTTATCCGGCCCAGAGGATATAGTTAAGAAAGCGCGGACAGGTGTCTTTCCGCCCGGCAAGGCCCGGGGCGCAGGGTGCTTTTCTGCGGCAATTTGTTTCTTTTGGAGGATTTGTATGAAGGATAAGGTTGTTCTTGCGTACTCGGGCGGTCTTGACACGACCGCGATCATCCCGTGGCTGAAAGAGAACTATAATTATGATGTCATCTGTGTCTGCGCCGACGTCGGGCAGGGCAAGGAGCTGGACGGACTGGACAAGCGCGCGGCTGCCAGCGGCGCTTCCAAGCTCTATATCGAGGATCTGACCGATGACTTCGCGGAGAACTATATCGTTCCGTGCGTTCAGGCACACGCGGTATATGAAAACAAGTATCTCCTCGGCACATCCATGGCCCGTCCGTGCATCGCGAAGCGCCTCGTCGAGATCGCCCGCAAGGAGCATGCCGTAGCCATCTGCCACGGCGCGACCGGCAAGGGAAACGATCAGATCCGTTTTGAGCTTGCCATCAAAGCGCTGGCTCCGGACATCCAGATCATCGCCCCGTGGCGCGATCCGAAGTGGACGATGCAGTCCCGGGATGACGAGATCGAATACTGCCACAAGCACGGCATCGACCTGCCGTTTGACGCGTCGAGCAGCTACAGCCGCGACCGCAATCTCTGGCATCTGTCGCATGAGGGCCTGGAGCTTGAGGATCCGTCAAATGAACCGAATTACAAGCACCTGCTCGTCCTCGGCGTGACACCGCAGGAAGCACCGGACAAGACCGAGACGGTGACTATGACATTCGAGAAGGGTGTTCCGAAGACCGTCAATGGCAAGGCCATGAAGGTCGCCGACATCATCCGCACCTTGAACGAGATGGGTGCCCGCAACGGCATCGGCATCGTCGACATCGTCGAGAACCGCGTCGTCGGCATGAAGTCCCGCGGCGTCTACGAGACACCGGGCGGAACGATCCTGTACGAAGCCCATCAGCAGCTGGAGGAACTCATCCTCGACCGCGAGACCACAGAGCTGAAGGAAGACCTTGCCACCCGCCTCGCAGAACTCATCTACGAGGGCAAGTGGTTCTCCCCGAGCCGCGAGGCCATCAGCGCCTTCATGAATGTCACCCAGGAGTATGTGACCGGTGAAGTCACCTTCAAGCTCTACAAGGGCAACATCATCCGCGCCGGATCCAACTCTGCGTACTCTCTGTACAGCCAGTCCCTTGCTTCCTTCACGACCGGCGATCTCTACGATCACAAGGATGCGACCGGCTTCATCAATCTCTTCGGCCTTTCCAGCAAAGTCCGCGGCATGAAGCACCAGAAGCTGGCGGAAGAAACGAAAGAGATGGGGAAGTAATTCCGGGATAAGCCGGGGCATAATTTATCTCATGGACTGGGGAGAAATGCCAGACATTTCTTCTCAGTCTTTTTTTGTGTATAATGTGGAATCTCAGGGCTTCCTGGCATTGAGACCATCAGAGGGGAATTGAAGTGAAACGACATCAGAGAAACGGGAACATTGAATTACTGCGGTTCATATTTGCAGTCTGCATCATGCTGTTTCATGCAGACATGGCATTTGACAGCGGATATCTGGGGGTCGAGTTTTTTCTGATACTGACCGGATATTTTCTGGGGAGAAAGATCTGCGCGCACCGCGATACGGAAATCAGCTGGACAGGGGCATTCCGGGAATCGACCCACGAACTGCTGAAACGGTATTTTTCAATCTTTCCATACCTGCTTCCTTCCACTGTGATCGGATTTATCATTCAGTGCGTGATCAATTACAAGACCCCGGAAGCCATTTTAAAATCGATGAAATTCCTCGTCGGTGACTTTCTTCTGGTCCAGAATTTTGCTCTGCCGACAGACTCGGCGACCGGAGTTGTCTGGTATCTGGGCGCAATGCTCTACGCGCTCTGGCTGCTCTATCCGCTCCTGCGGAAAGCATGGAGCGCTTTCCTGTATGTTGCGCCGGTCATCTCCCTGACGATCACAGGGATTCTGCTGTATCAGTGCGGCAGTCTGAACGTTCCGAATACCGTTTTGTTCGGATGGATCAACACCGGTTTTCTCCGGGCCATATCCGCCATATCGGCCGGTGTATTCCTGTTTGCCTTGCAGAATCTCTTTCAGGAGCATCTGCGGCAGAATCTTCTGCCAGTTCAGGGAAGAGTCCTTGTGACGATCCTGGAGATCCTTCTGTATGTGTCTGTCTTTCAGCACATGAATGCATCCGCTGACGATTCCGGCGCATCGGACGGAATTGCCCTGTTTGCCCTGAGCGCAGCTTTTTTCTGTACCGTGAGCAGGCAGTCCTTCTCATATGGCCTGTTTGATAACGCTTTCTGCCGTTTTCTCGGACAGTTCAGCATACCGCTCTTTCTGAATCACTATTACTGGGTCGTCAACCGGCAGGCACTGCTTGATCTTATGCATATCCAGTGTTCTGATGCCATGACCAGTCTGGCAGCGATCACCTTGACCGTTTTAACCAGTACCCTGGTCATGTTCACCGGGAAAATGATCGGAAAGCAGATTAAAAAAATCCGTCAGTCCTCAATCTTCTCCGGACACCAGTTCAAGCTGTCGCCGGACACGAGGGTGTAGCGCACGCCGTGAAACATCCCGCGAATGCTGTCGTGAAACCGGGCGCGCCCGTGGCAGTGGGCGTAGACCACCTGGCTTGCGCCGTATGCCTCGGCTATCCGGGTGAAGGCGCTCTCGCGCTCGAGAATATTAGTCGGCGGGTAGTGCAGGAAGATGATGATTTTTGTGTGTCCGGCCGCTTTCGCCTCGTCAAGTCCGCCCTTCAGTCTGGCGAGTTCACGGCGGACAAGCTTTTCCGCGTGCTCCGGCGTGTCAAGTCCCTCATAGGTGTAACCTTTGGTGGCGACCAGCGCAAAGTCATTCCAGACCGTAAAGGACCCCTGAAGAAACTCCAGGTCCCCGTCATACAGTTCCCTGTAGCGCTGCCGCAGCGCGTCCGTGTGCTTCGCCTCCCAGAACATGTCGTGATTCCCGCGCGTGAGGATCTTCCGGCCCGGAAGCGCCTCAATGAACGCAAAATCCGCCCGCCGCTCCTTTTCCGAGCGTCCCCATGTGTGGTCTCCGACAAGGACAAGTGTGTCCTCCGGCCGGATTAGTCTCGCGCAGTTTTTCTTTACTTTTTCCTCATGACCGACCCAGTCCGGATCCGTCTTCTGAAGATCCGGGTATTTGTCCGTTCCAAAGTGCAGGTGAAGGTCACCGATTGCATATAAACTCATTCTGATTCTCCATGCCCGCCATCTTCTGAAAACGCTCTGACCAATTCCAGCTTCCGCTGCCTGGTCAGCCTCTTGACGGCAGCCTCGCGGCGCAGGGCGTCAGGCTTTGCCCCGGCAGCCTCCCAGTACACGAGCTGCACCGGGCGCCGGGCTTTCGTGTACTTCGCGCCCCGGCCGCTGTTGTGCATCTTCACGCGCCGCTGCAGATTGTTGGTACTACCGCAGTACAGCGTCCCGTCAGCACAGCGCAGCAGGTACACATAATACATCTCATCTTCCATACCGGAATATCCTCCCGGCAAAGTTGTACAGCCCCGGGACCCAGGTGTTTCCGTCGTGGCCGGTGCCCGCAAGGATGTAGAATGCATTCGGGATCCCGTTTTCCGTCATGCTCACCCGGTAGGCGTCGGTCGCTTCTTTGTCCCACGGCTCTTCCGTGTCATAATTCTGCATAATGTAGTACGGAATGTCGTCCGGGTCTTCCATATTCAGCTCCTTCAGCCCGGATGTCACAAACCGGGAAGCGCCGCCCGTATCGATGGCGCCTGTCATCGGCGCAAGGGCCCCGACATAGCCGAACACGCCCGGATTTTCAAATGCCGCCACAAGAGCCTGTTCGCCGCCCATGGAAAGTCCCAGGATCGCAGTGTTTTCTTTGCCTGTGGCCACGCTGTAATGGGAATTAATATATGGCATGAGATCCTCTGTCAGATCCTGCGGGAAGGCAGAGAAAGCGCTGATCCAGTCCATGAAGCTGGCGCCGTCCTTTGATTCCTGCGAAGTCCAGAGGTCCGGCATGACGATGATGCAGGGCGGCATCTGGCCGGACGCCTGCAGATTTCCGCAGACCACCCGCGCCGCGTTCCATTCGTTCGGATCTCCGTTGTACCCGTGCAGCAGATACAGAACCGGATAGCTCACGTCCTCGTCATATCCGGCCGGAAGGACGATATTAAATGTCTTCTCCATGCCCGCCGTCTGCGAGAAGTACGTCACCCCGGTGATGTACTCGCCGTATGTCACGTCGTCCCGCTCCGAAGCATACCCGTCCGAGACGCTGAAGTCCGTGTCGTCGTACGCGCCGCCGCTGCCATATACAACGGTCTGTGCAATCTGCGACGCATCGCCGTGTGTGAGCGGCTCAAAATCCGCGGTAAAGGCCGGCACAGCCACCTTCGGCGTGGCGGACGCCAGCTGTTCCGTCTGTGTTTCAGAGCCTCCGGGCTGCGTGCCGGATTCCGATGCGAGAGGAGCAGCTGCGCCGCCGTCTGTCCCGGTCCCGTTTCCGCATCCGGCAAGCAGCGCGGCGCCGGCGGCAGCCGCCAGCACAACGGCTGCTCCTCTTCTGCAAACCGTTTTAGGCCGCTTCGCGGTCTGAGAATGTTTTTTTATTGTTTTCATACGTTTCATCTTACTGCTTCTCCTGCATTTATTCCATGATGAATACCACAAGGCAGAAATTCTGTGGAAATACAGACGTTTCAATCGTATTATGAGAGCTGGAGTAACCGTTCTTTAAGGAGAGATCACTATGCAGTATACAGAAATCAAACCAGACATGACAATCGCCGATCTGATCCGCTCCGGCGCATACGGCGCACTGGCGGACTATATTTTCACCGACATGACGCCGGACCGCTGTTTTGCGAAGCTCTCGGAATTCGGATTTAATACCGTCGGATTTGTACAGGGGCTTCACCGCATGGAAGAGCTTGCTGCCTCCGACGGGAAAGGCGGCGCGACACTGGTCCGGGATATTTACCGTGATGAGGAGCGGCTCGCCAACTGGGACCTTGCGCGCGTGAAACTGCTGTACTTTCCGGCGAAAAGCAGCGGAAAGAACCGTGACGACGCAGGTCCGAAGCCCTATGCGCTGGTGATCCCGGGAGGCGGATTCAACCGTCAGTGGGGATTCGTCGAGGGCGAGTCCATCGCCGCGGCGCTTAACGAGAAGGGGATTCCGGCATTTGTCCTGTATTACCGGGTGAAGCAGGAGCCGCTGATGCCAAAGCCTCTGGAGGACATGTACCGCGCGATCCGCTATATCGACGAAAACGCCGGGCAGTTTGACGTCCTGCCGGGCCGCTACATGCTGGCAGGATTCTCCGCAGGCGCCGTGATCGCTTCCGAGGCCGGGAGCCTGAATTTTGGCTGGAACAGCGCGCCGGCCGACATTCCCAACGGCGCCGGCGGGGCGCAGCGCTGGCCGGGAGCCGATGTGGCGAAGCCTGAGCTCATCGCGCTCGGCTACACGGTCGTCAGCAACAAGGCGTCCTTTGCAGCGTACAAAGCCGCACCGGAAGGATCTGCAGCCAAAGCCGGCGCCGCCGCATTCCTTCGCCGCGTGGGAGGCCCTCTCGTGAGTGAAGCCTCTCTGGCTCCCTACGAGCTTCTTGACTTTATCGACGCTACATATCCAAAGACGTACCTTGTGGCCAATGAGGACGACCCTGTGGTTCCGATTGCCAACACGAAGGCGCTTGACAAGAAGCTCACGCAGCTTGGCGTACCGCACATCACGCGCATCGGCAGGACAGGCGGCCACTCCTTCGGACTGGGAACAGGCCTTGAGGTCGGCGGGTGGCTGGACGCGTGCGTGGACTTCTGGCTCAGATCCTGACAGTCCGGATGTTTCCGGGGTCCACTGTCTCACAGGGGCCCGCTGTCTCACACGAGAAGCGGCATAAAGATCTGGGCCAGGCCCAGGAAGATGAAGAATCCCAGGCAGTCCGTTGCGGTCGTCAGGAAGATCGAGCTGGCGATCGCCGGATCGGCATGGCACTTCTGGATCAAAACCGGGACGAAAAGCCCGAAGATGCCCGCGACAAGCAGGTTGCCGATCATGGACATCAGCACGATCGGGAAGAGATAGACGTTGTGATACATGACCAGAACAACCAGTCCTGTGACGGCGCCGTTTACAGCGCCGTCGATCAGGCCGACCATCAGTTCCTTTCCGAGGTCATGCCAGAAAGTCTTCCAGTCGATGTCTTCCTTGGAAAGGTGCCGCACGACGATGGACATCGTCTGCGTGCCGGCATTTCCGCCCATACCGCTGATAATGGTCATGATCGCCGAGAGAGCGACGACCTTGGATATGGTGTCCTCGAACCCCTTGACAACTGCGGACGCCAGAAAGGCCGTGAGCAGATTGACAAGCAGCCACGGGAGGCGCATCTTCACAGACTCCCACATCGGGGTGTCCAGCGATTCCTCCTTGTTGACACCGCCCATCTGAAGGATATCCTCGTCCGCCTCGTCTACGATGACGTCGATGATATCATCGAGGGTGATGATGCCCAGCATCTGGCCACGGCTTGCGACCGGAAGCGCCTTCAGGTCATAGCGGGATACCAGTCTGGCCGCCTCCTCCTGGTCGGTCTCCGGTGTGACAGAGATCACATGGCGATCCATGATGTCGCGGATCAACGTGCTTCTGGGCGAGGAGAGCAGATCCCGCAGCCCGATCTGCCCGACCAGCTTCCGGTGCTCATCCAGTATGTAGATCGTGTCGATATACTCGGTCTTCGGGCCCACTTCGCGGATCCGCTCCAGCCCCTGTTCGACCGTTCTCTCCTCTTTCAGGACCAGGTAACCGGTCGTCATGATACCGCCGGCCGAATCCTCCGGATACTTCAGAAGGTCCGTGATGATCTTCCGGTCATCCGTCTTCATGAGATTGATGACTTCCTTCTGCCGCCCGGTCGGAAAGTCACCGAGGATATCTACGATATCATCCTTCTGCATGTAGTGGAAAGCCAGCAGCAGCCTGCGGTTGTCCAGCATGTGCGCGATCCGGATCCGCTCGTCGTCGTCCGACTCCTCCATCAGAGCCGCCATCTCATCGTCCGTGAGCATATCCGGGAGTTTCGCCAGGTCCTCGTCCGAGAGCTCTTCCGCCTCCTGCGCGATATCGATCGGCTCTCTGGCGTCAAAGTAGCGGTGCAGTCCGTCTGCGTCCTGCCTCTCAATAAGAGACAGAAGCGTTACTGCCTCCGTTTCTCCCTCGCCGGCTGATCCTTTTCTTTCCTCTTCCTCACTCATACCCACTCTCCCGCTGATGGCTCCTGTGCTTCCGTCATTCCTTATATTATAGCGGAATTCCGTCTTTATTACTTCTTCCGGAATTCAAATTTTATGTAAAACCGCTCTGGCCGCGGGGAGATAGGCGGAAGAAGCGGGAGCGATGCAACGGTATTCCATTTGCCGCTGACTTTCCGTTGCACTTTTTCACCCTCTCACAGGTAACGTGCAGCGAAACTGAAATTCCCCCTCGATCCCGTTGCACGTTTTGGCTGATTTACCAAAAAAATGCAACGGAGCCAGGAAATTTCCCGGTTTCCGTTGCACACTCTGTGCTTTCCCCCTGAAAAATGCAACGAAAAGCCAGCTCTCCTTTGCTTTCCGTTGCACCCGTCTTGCGGTTATCCGTAAAAAGCAGCGGAAGACGTGCTTTTTACGAATTCCGCTGCATGTTCTCTTACGAAGAAGCTTTCGCCTTCAGCACGGCCGATCCCTGCGTGATCATCTGCGAGGCGGCGTCTTCCGGCGTCACATTCAGATATCCGACATACATGTTGGCCGTCTTGTCTGCTGCGGCCTTAAGCCTCAGATCTCGGCTCTCAGATCGTCCAGTGCCTTGTCCACATCCGGGAGTCTGTCAATGACCGGCTTGTCAATGATGCGGCCCTTCGCGACAACCATAGCCGGCTGTCTCATGGCGGCAAAATCATCGAGCGGATTGTACTCCGTCACGAGGAAATCCGCACATTTGCCGGTCTCGACCGTTCCGATCTGATCATCCAGGTGCAGGATCTGCGCGTTGACTTGCGTGGCGGTGTGAAGGGCAAAATCATGGGACACCTTGTCGTACTTCACAAAGTAATCCAGTTCGCGCCACATATCATACGGCGTGATGAAGTTGCAGGCTGCGTCGGTTCCGAGGCCGACCGGGATGCCGTTGTCAAGGCACGCCCTTGCACAGTCAATGATGCCGTGCATGACGATGCCGCCGTTTTTCTGACCAATCTCCCCGCTGTGGGTCATGGAATCCGGCATCAGAGCATACGGGGCTGCCGGGGAGATCGTGCAGATATCCGCAGCGCCTCTCTCCTTGAACAGATCGATGATGCGCTGATCCGGCTTTGCGCCGTGCTCGATAGTGTCGACGCCGTTCTCGAGCGCGACGCGCACGCCCTCCGGGCTCTCCACATGCGAGCATACCCTGTAGCCGAGCGAATGTGCCTTGTCGCAGACAGCCTTCACCATCTCCGGCGGCATGCGCAGCACACCGGGTTCTCCCTCGGCGGAGGCATCCATGACGCCGCCCGTGATCATGAGCTTGACCCAGTCGACCTTCGAGGCGATGATCTTGTCCAGATCCTTCAGAGCATCTTCAACACTTGCGGACTCCGTCGCGACCGATCCGGCCATGTGGCCGCCCGGAACAGAGATCGCCGTGTTGCAGGAGAGGACGCGCGGGCCCTCGGCCTTGCCTTCCGCGATCATGTCTCTTGCGATGCCGTCCAAGTCCTGCAGACCGCCGACCGTGCGCAGTGTCGTGACACCGCTGTACAGGTGCATCTTCAGGATTCCAAGAACCATCTTCAGTGTCTCCTGCTTCTTCTCCTCTGTCGCCGTCAGCGCGCTGAAGATCGCCTTGTAGTCCACCTTGCCCGTGACCGGCTTCGGCGCCTCGCCGCGTCCGATGGTGTGCACGTGCATGTTGATGAGACCCGGCATCAGATATTTGCCCTTCAAGTCAACTTTTGTGTAACCTTCCTGCGGGGCATCGCCATCCCGGTAGATTCCGGTGATCTTTTCTCCGTCAACAGCGATGGACATGTGCTCCTGCACCGGCATCTTCTGTTTATCATTTAACCTGCCGTCCAGAAGACGGGCATCCGTGAATAAATATTTCATAAAACGCCTCCTGTTCTTTCCTGTGCTTCCAGCCCCTTGCCTGACGCACGAAGCCTGACATACGATAGTACAAAAGCCGGATCCCTCCGCGATGCGAATCAAGTCCGGCTTTTGGTACTCAGCCTGTAGTATAGTCTTCCGAATGATCTATTACAACCCCGCTGAAAGAACTGAACACGAAGCTCTTTACGCAAAAACGGTTCTATGAAACTGAAGAAGGAAGGTCGGCTTCCCTGTCAGCACGCGAAGCCACTGAACGCAGATTTTGGCATCATCCCCCGCATCCTTCAGGAGATCCGCGACGTGAATGCAGGTTCGGGCTTGAATCCCGATGCGCTTTGTGTCCACTTGGAATCCGGCTG